>CAXTCB010000014.1:0-43854 GCA_964242875.1 uncultured Acidobacteriaceae bacterium | reverse complement strand
ACGAGAACGTCGACCGCCGCCGCTGGCTCGCCGCCCTCTTCGTCTGCATCGGCGTTGCCCTGCTAGCTCGTTAGCCCATGGCGATGGGAAAGCGACTCTGGCCTCTAGAAGTGATCCTTCTTACCGCTCTGTGTGCTGCTCTCTACTGGTGCGGCGCATACCAGTTGCTCCACCTCTACTTCTCCTACGAGGCCGGTCCGGATCTTTCCATCCTTCGTTGCATCGCCGCGTTCACCGGAATCGTGCTTGTGATGGCATTCGTTAGGGGGTACCCTCTGCGACACGCCATCAAAGGCCTGCGTTCGGGCGAAGTTTCGGTAGGGGACTTTGAACCTTGGCGTAAGGAGTTCGAAAAGACCCGGTGGACCGTCGTGTCTTGTCTACTCGCGTTGCCAAGTCTGGTAGTGGTGTTCGGTCCGAGTTGGAACGGTTCGTGGCTCCTCTCGCTTCTACCACTCGCGATGTTGATTCATATTCGCGCCATCCTGCGCCTGCCGGAGCCAACCCATCCCAGCAATCGCATCATCCCCCCACCGCCCGATTAGCTGAGGCGCGATCGGCTCAGCCACCGCATCAACCCACCCGCCGGCAACTCCGCACTCATAAACCGCCCGCGATCCCCGACCACCTCACCCGCCGCCAGCCGCCCACTCCGCACCGCCCCCTCCATCGTCGATGGCCACTCCGTCCGCGTCCAGTCCCCCGCCACAAACAGCCCCTTCGACTCTGTCCGCTGCTCCGCCCGCCACTGATCGAATCCAGGCACCACACTGAACGTCGCCCGCGCTTCCTTCAACACCGAGCTCTTCACCAGCCGCGCCTCCCGCACCTTCGGAAAGAAGAGCGGCAGCTCCTCAAGCGCAGCGGCCAAAATCACCTTCCGCCCCATCCCCAACTCGGCAAACGACGCCGAGATCACCAGCTCCAGGTACGTCCCCCGTTCCGCCGCCCACCCGCGAATCTTCGATTTCTGAAACATCCACTGAATGCGCGTATCCAGCAGCACCGCATGGTCCAACTCCGTCACCTCGCGGTCGTACCACAGATGCACCGTCGTAATCGGCGCCGGCACCACCTCCGTCGCCACCTCGCGCTCCACGGCCGCCTCGGCCCGCAAGCCTTCCATCAGCCGCATCGTCTGTCGCTGATCGGTCGCCAACACCACCGCCCGCGCCCGCAGCTCCTCGCCTCCACTCAGCCGCACCCGCCACCCTTCCGCGCAAGCCTCGATTCCCTCCACCTTCACCTTCAGCCGAACCTCTGCCCCTTCGCTCTCTGCCCACGCCGCCACCGGTGCAAAGAACTCACTCAGCGGCCGAGCCGGAATCCCCAGCCGCCCCGCCGCCGCAGACCGCAGGAAGCTCTCATGAAACACCTTCCCCGCATACTTCACCGAGCACCGTTCAAACCCGTCGTTCAGCGCCCCCACCACCACCGGCTCCCAAAAGTGCCGCACCGCCCGCTCTGTCTGTCCCGTCCGCTTCAGCCACGTCGCAAAGCTCTCCGCATCGCTCGCCGGATACCCTCGCATAAACTCCAGCAGCCCCCGAGCAATCCCGACCTTGTCGCGCACCCCCAGCATCGGCGCCCGCAGAAAGCTCATCGTCTGGTGCATCGGCGCCGGCAAAACGCCCGGTCGCAACACACTCGCTCGCCCCCCCGGTTCCAGAAACGTCAGCGCGTCATACCACCGCAGCCAGTCCCCTACTCCCGCTTTTGTAACCAGATCGATCACATTCGTACAGCACCCCAACACCACGTGCTGCGAGTCGATCACCTCCGCCAGCGCCGGATGCTCATACGAGTATGCCCGCCCTCCCACATACGGCCGCCACTCCAGCAACGTCACCGCCGCCCCAGCCTCTGCAAGCGCCGCCGTCGCCGCTAGGCCCGCCAGCCCGCCGCCCACCACCACCACATCCCGAACCCCACTCACCCCAGCACCCGATTCCACGCCGCCATCACCGCTCCCCGCAGAAGAATCGCCACCTTCTCCCATGCCGGCACGCTCACCCGCTCGCCAAACACCTCCATCTTCCCTGCCGCAATCCGGTCCAGCAGCCGATGATAGATCGTCGCCAGCACCCACATCGCGGCGCGGCTATCCCGATCCAGCAGCGGTATCAGCTTCCTCGCTGACCCGTAGTACCGCTCTGCCCGCACACCCAGCGTAGCCAGCATCGCCCGTTCCTCCGGCGTCATCGCTCCACCCTTCGCTAGCGCCTCTATCCGCGTCATCGGCACGGCGAACTCCATCATCAACTCTTCCGGCAGGTACACGCGGCCCCGCTCAAAATCCTCCTTCACGTCCCGCAGAATGTTCGTGAGCTGAAACGCGACCCCCGTCTCTTCCGCAAATCCCTCTGCTCGCGCGTCCGTGTACCCAAAAATGCGAATACACACGAGCCCCACAACGGAAGCCACAAGGTAGCAGTATCGATAAAGTTCATCGAAGGTTACGAATGTCTGCAGACCCTCGGCGTTCACCACGCGCGGCTGCAGGTCCATCGTTACGCCCTCAACCAGCTCCTCCAGCAAACTCTGCGGAATCGCAAACCGCCGCTGCGCATCCCCGAGCGCCAGAAAAACCGCCTGGTCATCGCCCTCCCCGGCACCGGACCGCCACCGCGATGTCCAATCCGTCATCAGCGCACGCCGACTATCCAGCGAAAGCGTCTCGTCGTCCGAGAGATCATCCGCTCGCCGCATAAACGCGTACACCGCGCACATCGCATCGCTCTTCGCGCGCGGCAGTACCCGGAACGCCCAGTAGAAATTCTTCGCCTCGCGCCGCGCCACCTCGCGGCAAAAGGCGTATGCCGCCGCTGTCGTCACGCCTGCCGCACCTCGCCCTCGTTGCCGCCGGTCGGTCGCAACCGAAACTTCTCAAGCAACGCCCCACCTAACAGCATTAGCTTTCGTACCTTGGTCACTACCGGCCGTCCTCGCAGCGTGTCATAGTCCTGCGCTGCAATGCCGTTCAAAATCGCGTCTCCGCCATTGCGAAAGAGATTCAGCGTCACCGCCAGCTCATGGTCCACCGTCGCCGAGATCCGCCCGCCCTCCTGCAGCATTCCCCGCGTTCGCTCCACCAGAGCCTTCATCATCGCCCGGTACTCCGGCGTAAACACCCGGCCGGCCAGCTGCCCGTCATCCACACGAAACGCCCGCATGTACTCCGCCGGCAGATATCGTCGACCGCGGTCCGCATCCTCCACCACGTCCTGCCAGAAATTCGCCAGCTGCAGCGCGGTGCACACCTTGTCAGAAAGCCGCGCTCGCTCTTCATCGCGGTATCCACACACCAGCAACACCAGCCGGCCTACCGGATTCGCCGAGTCCCGTGAGTACTCCAGCAGCTCCTCCCAGGTCTCGTAGTGGGTCACCACCTGGTCCTGCCGGAACGCTCGCAGCAGATCCGCGAACAGCTCCTTCGGCAGCTCGCACGCGTCGATGGTCTCCCGTAACGCGACAAACACCGGGTGACGGCTGCGCTCCGGAGCCTCGTAGCACTCATCCAGCATCTCGCCCCATGTCCGCAGCAGGCGCATCCCGATCTCAGGCGTCGCGACCTCATCGCCCAGATCATCGGAGACCCGGCAGTACGCATACACGCTCTCAAAATGGGGTCGCACCCGCTCCGGCAGAAACCACGTCGCCACATGGAAGTTCTCGTAATGTGTCGTCGCCAATTGCCGGCACCACATTCGTGCCTGCTCCATCGACGGTCGCTCCGCCGGTGTTTGCAGCTCCTCAGGCGCTCCCTGCAGCTCGTCACCAACAATCTTGCCACCCTGCATGAGCACCAGATCCCTCATCTAGAGCGCGCCCCCGGCCGGCAACACCGCCGTCTTGATCTCGAGAACCGGCATCGGTCCTCCGGTCGCCTCTGCCTCGATCCGTTGTTCGTTACGCATCACCATGCGCCGGAACAGATCCGGAACCTCCTGCAGTCCGGACTGTCCGGTGATGTACTCCGCACATCGGAATCGACCGCGAGTCACCAGCTCAAAGGCGCGTCGGCACGCCGCCGGTGTGTGATGAAAACTCGCCTTCAGCGTGATGTCTCCGTAGTGCAGCCGGTTCGTATCCAGTGCGACTTCAGTCCCCTGTGGTGGCCCCCCAAAGAAATTGACGACGCCGCCCCGTCGCACCATCGCCACCGCCTGCTCCCAGGTAGCCGGCGTCGCTACCGCCTCAATCGCAACATCGACACCTCGGCCGTCACCGGTCTTCGCCCGGACCGCGGCAACAACGTCCTTGCTCTCATCTAGACGAATGACCTCGCTCGCCCCAAACAGCCGTGCCGCCGTCTCCTGCTCCGCTCGCTTCACCACCGCAATCACCCGTGTCCCGTACAGCTCCGCCACATGCATGAACATCAGCCCGATTGGCCCCGCCCCAATCACCACCATGCTGTCCCCTGCCTGCGCTCCACTCTCTTCTAGCCCGCGCACGACGCACGCCAGCGGCTCCGTCAGCGCCGCATGCGCGAACGGAACGCCCTTCGGAATCAGCAGCATATTCTTCTGCACAATCCGCGATGGCACCTTCAGGTACTCCGCATACGCGCCGTTGTTGAATAACAAATCCTCGCAGAGATTCTGCTGCCCCTTGCGGCACCAGAAGCACTGGTCGCATGGCGCTGAGTTCAACGCCACCACGCGATCCCCCTCGCGAACCCCAATCACTCCGGCACCCACCGCGCTCACAGTTCCCGCAACCTCGTGCCCGAACGGAACCGGCGGTGTCAGCATCATGGCGTGGTAGCCACGCCGATACACCTTCAGATCGGTACCGCAGGTCAGCGCCGCGCCCACTCGCAGCACCACCTCACCCGCTGCAGGCTCAGGGATCGCAACCTGCTCCATGCGCAGGTCCTCCTTGCCATATAGCACAGCGGCGGTCATCGTTCTTGCCATCTCTCTATCTTCTCATCCAGATGTGTCCTTGAGGGGAGTTCCCGTGGGGCGCGGGCGTACCCCGTTACCACCCTGTCCACCCTTCATAAAGAGCCGCTGCCGAACGTGCATGCAGAGCTCTTGCAGATATTGTGGAAACTGTTGCATCTGATACCCTGAGCCGGAGAACCTATGCCCTTTGTTAGTCCTGAGGTGTTCGCGAAACAGGTTGTTGCCTCCATCCAGGGCTACGCCATCCTCTCCGGCCGTGCTGTCGGCAATCTCTTCACGCGACCCCGTTACTGGTCAGATATCTACACCCAGATGGATTCCATCGGCGTCGGCTCCATGCCGATCGTCGTTCTGACGGGCTTCTTCACGGGTTGCGTTCTCGCGCTCCAATCTGCCACCTCGCTGGAGCAGTTCGGTGCCGTCGGTATGACCGGCAACCTCGTCGCCCTCTCCATGGTCAAGGAGCTCGGACCCGTTCTCACCGGCCTCATGGTCTCCGGTCGTAACGCCTCCGGCATGGCCTCTGAGCTCGGCTCCATGAAGGTCACCGAGCAGATCGACGCCATGCGCGCGCTCGGCACAGATCCCGTCCGCAAGCTCGTCACCCCGCGCATCTCCGCTACTGTCTTCATGCTCTTCTTCCTGACAATCCTGTCCGACGCCGTGGGCATCGCGGGCGGAGCCCTCGTCTCGGTCTTCCTCCTCGGTCTCAACGCCAGCGCTTACTTCCATAACTCCTATCGCTCGCTTGTCTACGCCGACGTCGTTCAGGGCATCACCAAGCCGCTCTTCTTCGGCTTCATCATCGCCTCTGTCGGTTGCTTCTACGGCATCAACACCAAGGGCGGAACCCAGGGCGTCGGCAAAGCCACCACGCAGGCCGTCGTCGTCTCCTCCGTCTTCATCATCATTATCGACTTCCTCATCTCCCGCACCATGATCGGCATCTTCGGCCGCTAAGCCCTACCCATGCCTGAAGCCTCCATCCCGGATCGTGTCTCGAACGAGCAACAGCAAGCGCCGCCTGCGGCAGACTCTGGCCCCGTTGTTGTCTTCGAAGGCGTCACCATCGGCTTTGAAGGTCGCACGGTTCTCGACAACATCTCCTTCACCGTCGAGCCCGGCGAGCAGCGCGTTATCTTTGGCCCCGCAGGAACCGGAAAGAGCGTTCTACTCAAGCTCGTCAATGGTCTTCTCCGGCCTGACTCCGGATCTATCAAGGTCTTCGGTGAACCCATCGAGCACATGCGCGAGGTCGACCTCTTCAAGCTCCGCGCCCGTATCGGCATGGTCTTTCAGGAGTCAGCCCTCTTCGACTCGCTCACTGTCGAAGACAACGTCGCGTACCGCCTTCACGAAGATGGCGTGAACCCCGAAGAAGCTCACACTCGCGCCATCCAGGCCCTTAAGTTTTCCGCCCTCGAGAATGCCGAGGCCAAGTTTCCCTCCGAGCTCTCAGGCGGCATGCGGCGCCGTGCCTCGATCGCCCGCGCCATCATCACCAGCCCCGACCTCATCCTCTACGACTCCCCCACCGGCGGCCTGGACCCCATCACCTCGACCACCATCATCGAGCTCGTGGTCAAACAGCGGGACGTCTCCCACACCACCTCGCTTCTGATCACACATCGGCTGCAGGATGCGTTTACCCTCGCCACACACCGCTATAACCTCGACGAAAACCGCATGCAACTGATCGAAAAGACGCAAAATGACGGCATTGATCCGAGCACGAAATTCCTCATCCTCAACGAGGGAGCCGTTGTCTTCGACGGAACGACGCAGGAACTGGTGATGTCCACCGACCCCTGGCTCAAACAGTACTTGGCGTAGCTAACTCTTGTTTTTTGAATCACTTGCCCGACGCGGAGGGGCTGGCCGGCATCGCGTAAATGACCTCTCCTGGACGCGTGTAATGCAGCTCTTCCCGCGCCTGGTGCTCAATGGCGTTCGGATCACTCTCCAGCCGCGCTACATGCCCGCGAAAGAACTCGTTCTCCTTCGCCAGCCGTTGCTGCTCGCGAGCTAAGTCCTTCGTTTCTTGACGTTTATGCTCATAGACGGTCAGCCCGTTCTGACCAAAAACGACATGGTAAGCCATGCTCAGGGCCAAACCACCCGCCACCACCGTAGCCACCCGCCGCCACCCAAAATAAACATGCCGCACAATCCCCCCCGCCCGCCTTTGCAGTGGAGAATTGGCCTTGTTAGAGAAGGGCTGAGTCATGGCACAGTCAGTACATCGCGCACGCGAGACCAGGTCAAGTCTTCTTTCAGGTTCCGCTGCGGATGAATCTGCATCATCACCTAAGAAGCAGACCATCATCCCCTCAAGGTTCTCTGCCCGACGTGTTCTTCTTCGTCCCTAGATCCCCTTCACCTTGCTATCATCGGAATAAAGATGCTCGTCCTCTTCTCCATTGCGATGGTATGTTTCTTTTCGCTGTTCGGAATGATGGTCATCCTTCTACGTCAGGCTAGAGCAGAAGGCGCGCGTGTGTCTCTGCGGCGGCAGCGTAATCGCAATTCGAAGGCATATCAGACAAGCCACGTTCCAGATAGAAACATCTCCTCTGGCACATCCCGAACCTCCATCGATCTCAGCCTGAGTAATTTAGTTCCGCAAAAAAAACCGGACTGGCGATTCATGGTTCGCGAAAGCGAGCAGGACGTACGAACCGACAAAAACACCAGGAAGGGTCCGGCACCTTTCCACTACGATCAAAACCGGACGGCTTACTTTTCTGAGACTTCCGGCGATCTCACCGATCCGCAGTCTTCTAACGTCGCAAGAAGAGCATAGAGACTTCTCAGCGCTTGATCTTTGGAGACCAATGATGATTTCGTTCGATTCTTGTACTGCGAACACACCTGCCGCATCAAGAAGCCCTACTACTTGGAGACGAGCGAGGGAACTTACAGTTGCTGTGCTTGCGACAGCGCTTATCGCACTGTGCGCTCACATCTCCGTAGCATTGCCGTTCACACCGGTCCCGGTGACCATGCAAACCTTCGCCGTCTTGCTGGTTGGAATGCTTCTGGGTCCGTCCGCAGGGGCAATCACCATGGTCTTCTACCTCGCAGAGGGTGCAGCCGGGTTGCCGGTCTTCTCACCTCACGGAATTGGGGGGTTGGGCCAATTGTTCGGACCTTCCGCCGGGTATTTACTTGCTTACCCGCTTGCGGCGCTGCTGGCTGGGCGCATCTTCTCAGCCGCCAAATTGTCTATTCCGACCTTCTTCGCAGCTCTGGGTGCGTCCCTTGTTGCCGATAGCGTCATACTGCTCTCCGGCTCTGCTTGGCTGATGCTTCTGCTGCACCAGTCGCCCTTGACGGCTCTCGAGTTGGGGATGCTGCCTTTCCTCATCGGGGAGGCATGCAAGGTGACGCTGCTGGCAGGCTTGGCTACATTGCTTCAATACCCGCCGATCAAACGATAGTCTTCCTCCGAGCGTACATACACTCCTTGAAGCAGGGGGTGTGCGTACTCCTAACCAACAGTCAGCATGAAAGTGAAACATGGCAATCGCCGAAGCGACACCCGTTCGAGAAATTACTATTGCGCATAGCCCTGACTCCGACGACGCATTTATGTTCTATGGCTTAGCTACAAACAAAGTACGCTTTCCCGGTTATAAATTTACCCACACCTTAACCGACATAGAGACGCTCAACCATAGGGCGATCAATGAAGCCTTCTACGATGTAACCGCCATCTCCTTTCATGCCTATCCTCTGCTTCAAAATAACTATCAACTCATGCCATGCGGAGGCAGCGTTGGTGAAGGCTATGGTCCGATGATTGTTTCGGCCCGGAACCTCTCGTTTGAAGAACTGAAGAAGACCCGCATCGCGATCCCAGGAACCCTGACCACGGCTTTCCTTGCCTTGCAACTCTGGTACCCAGGGGTCGAGACCTCTGTCGTCCCTTTCGATCAGATTATTCCCGCGGTTCTCGCGGGCGAATTTGATGCGGGCTTGATTATTCACGAGGGTCAACTTACCTACGCCGAGGAAGGACTCATCAAGCTACTTGATCTTGGTCAGTGGTGGCGCGAGGAGACTGGTATGGTCCTCCCACTCGGGGGCAATGCGATTCGCCGCTCGCTTGGGCGTGACGTTCAGTTGCTGATCAACGAAGCCCTTCGTTCCAGCATCCAGCATGGCCTGGACAATCGGGATGAAGCGCTCACCTATGCTATGCAGTTTGCTCGTTCTCTGGACACAACAACTGCGAGTCACTTCGTTGGAATGTACGTCAATCAACTAACCCTTGATTATGGCGTCGAAGGTCGAAATGCGATTGTGAAGCTTCTGGAGATGGGCTATGAGCGTGGGATCATCTCTGTCAAGCCAGAGGTTGAGTTCGTCGACTGACGTCGCCGACGATCCTGATGATTTGGCTGTGTTATCTTAAATCCAGACCACGGCTGATCTCTCGATCAGCATGTCAGGTGTCTGTCCCCCAGACTCTTTGGACGCGTAGCTCAACTGGCAGAGCATTCGACTCTTAATCGACAGGTTGAAGGTTCGATTCCTTCCGCGTCCACCAAACTCCCAATCGGGATCCCACAATCTGTAGATCGACTGTGGGTAAGTGAAGCCTGTCTCTTCACTGCACTACCTTTCTCAATGGCAGCGAAGTGACGCGAGCCACCTAGAGGTTTATCTACGCTCCGTATGTCACATGGGGTCTTTGCTCGGCGGTCTGATTCAGAAGGTAAGTGATAGACCCGCTCTGAACTCGCGAAGAGCGCTTGCAAGATAGGCTGCCTGATGCGCGGTGTCAAAGCTTTGATAGCCCTCGCCGGCCAGGTTATCTCCATCCACTGACACCTCAACTCCGGCAGGAAAGTTTTTTCCTACAGGGACCGCCTGCCGCAGATGGACTCCGAGATAGGGTTCCACTTCAGACATCTCAAAGGGGCAGACTACACTCACTTTGTTTTGTGGCTGCCATCGATACGTCACACTTACACGCGTTCCACTCTTGGCAGCGCGACCCTTAATTGACGCCAGGAATGCATTCGAACGGCTTACAAAGAAGCGGTTATCCGGCGAACTTGGTTGAAGCCCCACTCCTGCTCCGGAGAGATAGCCGCCAGAAAGCAGGAGGCTGTCGCCAAGTGGGAAGTCCAGCGCCACACCGAAGCCATTCATGGAAGAGCCGGGCGCAAAGACTCTGAACGCGCCATCGCTGCTATCAGAAGCAATGTCGCGAAGGGTACTTGGTGGCCGATCGTTCGCGCCGGTTTTGCCTTGCACTCGTAGCATTTTGCCTGACAAAGCTGTCCTTCGAACAGCATCGTGCGCATAGAGGATCTGGAGCTTGGATTTACCAAGCTTCCGCCCCGCGACAATCTCTTGGTGCAACCCAGCCTCAGTCACCAGTCGACCCTGCGTCCGAATCACGGTTGGAACTGCAGCTCCCTCCTTTCCAACGTCGTCGTAATGACTCAGGTCCGAGGAGGTCGTCAATCCGTAGGCGGCTGTCCAACCTGCGAGAGGCCGCGATGTCACTCGCAGGAAGGGACGGGTGATAAAGGCGGAGCTTCCGGATCTTACAAGCTGAGTCTCACTTCCAACCTCCAGCGCAGCCAAGTCTGCTAATTGCATGCGTTCTGCCGTTCCAAACTCCACGGTCGTCAAGGGATCCCCCTGTGAGCTCCGGATCTCGGGAAAGGTCCGAACTCGCAGGGAAACGCGACTCGTTGACGCCACCGCAGAGTCGGATTGCAGCAGAATGGATGCTGCCACTGGAGCCTCGAAGGGACTGCCCGACGCCCTCGTCACAAGAGAGCGGAAGGTGATGATCTTTCTCTGATTGGGCGAGCGTTGCGCGACCGCAAGTGTGCCACCGGTGCCGATAGAGCCGAAACCGCCGCTTGAGGTCTGAGCTGTGAGCGTAGTGCGAATCTCAGTTTGTTTCTGTCCCTGCTCCGGTCTGGAGAGCGTCGGAGAGATATCCTCATCAGCAAAACGCAACATGGGGCGATTCGCGGGTGAACGCAGCGTCCACTTCCAGTCTTCTCTTCCACCCGCGTTTCCAGCTCGACTCGAAGACATCCAACTCGTCTCATCGAACAGACCGCTCATCGTCAGGTTGACGACTGGCTTCATCTTCGCCTGGAGACGCAGTTGCCTACGGAAACTTGGTATATATAAGGCCGCAGAGGCACGTAACTGATAGACGCCAGGAAGTACATTCTGGATCTGATAATGACCTGCAATGTCCGTGAAAGCTGCTGCTTCCGTCGCTGAACCTAGCAGCTCGACCAGGACACCTGTCTGAGGTTTGCCGTGCAGGTCGCGCACTGTTCCACTTACGCCGGAATCGCTCTGACCCGAAAGACTGGCAGAGGACACGAGGAGCAAGATAGAAAGTAAAACTACGGATTTTTTAGTTCCATCCAGCACAGACTCACCCGTGCGTCGCAGGCCTTGCTCCAAAGAAGACGTTCCGAGAACGCCAAGAGGGCGTAAAACTGCTATTTAGCGACCGCTGCCCTAATGTCCGCAGGATCGTCTGTCAGAGTAGCAGTGCCTAGTCGACTACAAACGGCGCAGACTCTGCGATCTGCTGCTTTGAAACACCATCGTTGACCTTGATTGTCACTTGATATTTTCCAGGCTGGAGACTTGCGAGCGGAACGCTACGTTCCAGAGTCACCTGATCGGCATTTGGGCTGATCTTTGACGTTGATTCCTGGGTATCCAGCAGCAATTTGTTAGTCGCCATGTCGACAATTTGATACTCCACGGTTGCCGAGTTCTGCTTGCTCTTCTCATCGATACCGAGATTGTAGACCTGCATCCAGAAGTTTAGGTTCTGAGCCCTATGAAAGGTAACCGGGGCCGCGATGCCGGGCGGAACGCGGGGACGAATACGTGTGTTGCCAATTACGAAGTTCCCGGCACCGATATCCTTGGAGGGTACCCGCTCCATCTGATCTGCAAGAATCAGCGAAGACGCGGAAAGTTTGTCGTCGTCGTACTTCGGTACATTGACGCTTCGACGCCAGGTGCCTATGTGGTCCGGTGCGTTTACATCCTTGATGACGACATCTACTTTGTAGAGCCCAGGACGCATCGGGAGCGACTTCCACCAAACCGATACATTATTCTGCGTCCGCGCCAGCAACTCGCTTGGGACCTGGACACTAACAGTATCTTCAAACGTCTGAACAGCGCGATGGTTCAGATTTGAGACGCGACCAAGAATGTTTACGGTACCGATCGCTACGCCATCCTTATTTGAAAACGTAATATCCCGATTGCGGATCTGAAGCGTCAGCGGAACGAGCACGGTGTCATTGGTGACCTTCACGTAGTCGGTTCGAACATCAAAGAGGAAGGGAGGGCCGGTCAGGATCTTTGAAGTGGCCATGAAGGCCTCGAGATCTTTGAACTTGATCTGCGGGGCTGCCATCAGCTTTGAAAAAGTATTGAGACGATCAAATTGTTTGCTTTGGTTAGACTGGCTCATCGGGCCGGCCCCTAGTTGCTCCAAGCCTCCCCCTGAAAAGCGGTCCGCCTGCTTGGCTTGCCCCGTTTGCTCATAGAGCGTCTGGCCCGCTCCCGGGGTGTGCTTTAAGGCGTCTTTTTCGGAACGGTCGAGCGTCATGTGGTAGTCACCGCACATGCAGGTGTCGACAAACTCAACGTCGATATTGTCCCCAATCCCTTCGATGTAGCGGTAATGCCAGGTCTCAAACGGGAAGGTTGACGTGCTGCCGCCACCCTCTTCCATGGGGCGTTCGTAGTTACCGCCGCTTGGGTGGGAATCTATGCTGTCCGGCTTTCCGTAGGCGATATAAATGTGCCCACGATCGGAGCGCCAACCCGGCTTCCCTGCCGCGAAGTGTTCATTGGCATATGCGATACGCGCATAGTGCTCTTCGCGATACTCGTTATCAGGCGAATCGGGATTCGGATTTCGACGGAGCCAGAAGTTCTCGATGAACTGATCACGTTCCTCGTCATTGCCAAGCGCTTTAAACGCCTGCATCTCCTGATCCGTGATGATCCAACGTACATCCTGATCGAGCCACGTTTTGTAGCTTCCCTTCAGTTCTCCCTGTAGATCCTTATGCTGTCTGATCTTTTCCTTGTCGCTCAAGCGACGTTTCAGGGGATCTGGCTTTTCTTCCTGAACAGGTGCCTTCGTCACAGCGTCGCTCCCTGTGCTTTCCTGCGCAAGCGCTCTCGCCGTTCCAAGCGGAAGAAAGATGAGCATGAAGAGCGCAAAAGCGACGGTACGGCTGGGACTGAAGCTCATCCGGTGGTACTCCTGTTAACGTTCCTCATTCTACGGCTCTAACGACTCGCAGACAAGGGCGACCGTAAGATGGCAGACTCGCAGACAGGGCTGTATATAATCGCTCTCATTTCATCCATGGTCCTATTTGGTGCCGTCCAGTTCAGACCTTTGCCTCTAAGGTCCCTCATCCACTCGTTGATTCGTGCCTTACGGCAGGAGAACTATGAAACGTAAGAGAGTCATACTCCTGGCTTGTCTCCTGATTCTTGTGGGAGTCGTTGTCTTCGGAGTAATAAAGCATAAGCAAGCAAGCATCTTGAAGGTGACTACCAGCAGGGTCGTGAAGCAGGATCTCGTCGCGATGGTGAGTGGAACCGGACAGATAAAGCCAAAGACTTATGTGAACGTCGGTGCAACCGCCTTCGGCCGCATCACCAAACTTGACGTGAAAGAGGGAGACCACGTCCGGCAGGGCGCAGTTCTTGCCACGATCGAAAATGTGCAGCCCTCCGCGACGGTAGCCGCTCAGCAAGCAACGATTGCGTCGTCAAAGACGGACGTTCTCTCAAATGTGGCAGCAGAGAAGACCGCCGCTGCCAACGTGCAGCAGGCGACTGCTGATCTTGAACAAAAGAAGTTGGACTACACGCGAGCTCATTCTCTGTACGAAGAAAAGCTGATTTCCAAGCAGGATTTTGACGCGAAGCAGGCCGCCTTTGACATGTCGAGCGCGACTCTAGCGCAACGGCAGGCGGCAGAGAACCAAGCGCAAGCCCAGACACTTTCCGCGCGTGCCCATGTCAATCAAACCATTGCGAGCCAGCGAGCGAACTACGACGCGCTTGATAAAACCG
The DNA here is from genome assembly GCA_964242875.1 of uncultured Acidobacteriaceae bacterium. Lineage (GTDB taxonomy): Bacteria > Acidobacteriota > Terriglobia > Terriglobales > Acidobacteriaceae > Edaphobacter. Next base: position 29,827 of record CAXTCB010000014.1, on the reverse strand, counting down.
TCAGTCGTGCTCCGTTTGATGGTCTCGTAACCAATGTTCCTGTACGCGAGGGAGAGACCGTTGTAGTTGGAATCCAAAATGCCGAAGGATCTACGCTGATGACGTTGGCTGACATGTCGGTCATCACAGCTGAAGTCAAGGTGGATGAGACCGACATCGTGAACGTCCGCCTCGGGCAACCCGCCGAGGTGACGGTCGATGCTCTGCCCGGGAAGAGCTTTAAAGGCCATGTGACAGAAGTCGGCGATCAAGCCTTACTGCGGACTACCGGTATCGCAACCAGCCAAAGTACGACCGGCACGGAAGAGGCAAAGGACTTCAAGGTAGTCGTTACATTGGACGACAGCTCAGACCAGCTTCGTCCTGGACTTTCGTCGACGGCCAAGATCACCACTGCTCGTCGGGCCAGCGTCCTGTCGATTCCCATTCAGGCTCTGGTCGAGCGTGATCCTGCGGTCGAAAAGCAATTGGCCGCGAACGGAGGTAAAGCTGAGACAGAGAAAACACCGGCCGTAACACCCGCGAAGGCGCCGCCCGCCCAGGGGGTTTACAGATTGAGCGCGGATCGTAGGGGGAAGTCGGTGGCGAACTTCATTCCGGTCACGACAGGCATCACTGGCGCCACCGAGATCGAGGTGCTAACCGGGCTGAACCAGGATGAAGAGCTTGTCACCGGGCCCTATAAGCTACTGCGAAGTCTCAAGAGCGGTACCATCGTGAAGCCGGACAATACGCCTGAGACCCCGGTAGCTAGCGATTAGAGAAACACCGGAATTTTGGGAACCGTGGGTCTGAAAGGCACGTATACGAAACTGTCAGCTACGGGAGAGGATGCGCGATGATCTCAGAACTCGAATCGACGATCGACGGACGAACGGTGAAGGGTCCTGAAGCGGGCGACATTATCGTTACGGACAACTTGTGGAAGACATATTCCATGGGCGATCAGGAGGTCCATGCGCTCCGCGGGGTTAATCTGCGCATCCGGCAGAATGAGTACGTTGCGATCATGGGACCATCCGGTTCGGGGAAATCCACATTGATGAACCTGATTGGCTGTCTGGACTCTCCCTCGCAGGGCCGTTACTGGTTGAACGGACATGACGTCTCTGAGTTGAACGACGATGAGTTAGCGCGCATTCGCAACAAGGAAATCGGCTTTGTCTTTCAGACCTTCAATCTGCTCGCGCGCGCAACGTCACTCCACAACGTGGAGCTGCCATTGATCTATAACGGTACTCCTGCCGCGGAGCGATCCGCTCGAGCAAAAGCTGTCCTTGAGTCCGTCAATCTGGGCACACGCATGATGCACAAGCCGAACGAGCTTTCCGGTGGACAACGGCAGCGCGTCGCCATCGCGAGAGCACTTGTCAATCGGCCCTCTATCATCCTCGCGGATGAACCGACGGGCAATCTCGATTCGAAGACCGGTGAAGAGATCATGGCCCTCTTCGATGATCTGCATGCCAAGGGAAATACCATTGTTCTCGTTACGCATGAACCTGATATCGCGGAGTTTGCAGATCGAATCGTTACTATCCGGGATGGTGTCATCGCCAGCGACCACGCCTCAAGCCGCCGCCGTTAGCTGGCTCGCTTCCTAGTAGCGATCGTATATCGCACAATCGCATGAGCCGTCTAAAATGGGACTATGGCTTTAGTTGCCCGATCTGGCTTTCTTGCGTCCATCACCTGCCTTCTCTTTTCTGCTTCCGCCCTCGCCGCCGATACAGCACGATTTGACCTGAGCGGCCCAAAAGTGGACATCCGTGTTACCCGCGATGGCAGATCTCTTCCCATTGCAGCGGTCCCGAATCTGCAGGAAGGAGACCACCTTTGGCTTCATGCGGATCTTCCAGAAACACAGTCGGTGAAGTATCTGCTCGTCGCAGTCTTCCTGCGAGGCACGACCAACCCTCCGCCAGAGAGCTGGATCGTCAAGATTCCCACCTGGGACAAGAAGATCAAGGCAGAAGGTGCGGAGATTGTCGTTCCTCCAGGGGCCCAGCAGGTCCTTCTGCTACTAGCGCCCGAAACAGGCGGTGATATAAGCGCTCTGCGGTCTGCGATTCGCGCCCGGCCCGGTGTTTTTGTTCGGGCATCCCAAGATCTTGACGAGGCTGGATTTGAACAGGCTCGTATCGAAAAGTATCTCGATCAGATGCGGCAGGTTCCGCCTACAGATACGAAGGCCATTGCCGAGCACTCTGACCTCCTCGCTCGAACCCTTAACTTGAAACCGAACCCGGACTGCTTCAAAAAGCCCGTCGACGCGCAATATGACTGTCTAACACAGAGTGGAAGCCAAAGCCTTCTCGACGACGGGCATGGCCAATCGATCGTAAGTAGCCTGACCAGTGGCGCAAGTTCAGATCTCATTACCTCCGCCAGCACCACGCAGATGGCGGGTGGTGGTTCATACAGCGCCTATGTTGGCTCTATCGTCGACGTCGTGCGGATCATGAGCAATCTACACACAGCGCACTACTCTTACATCCCGGCGATCGCCTTCCCGCAGAATGAAGCGTTGAATCTGCGTCTGAATACTCCTCCGTCATTTGAAAACCCGAAGTCAGTCATCGTCATTGGAATGCCAGCCGTTCAGAAAGCCCCGCTGCCGACTCTGCGAGCCTCTGACGCCAAGCACGTCACCTGTCTTTTACAGCCAGAGGTGACCCTGCCGGTAGAAGGAGCCCCGCTCGTCTTTTCCACCTCATTTGCTCAAGACTTGCGTCTTCATCGTGAGGCTCCTGCGAGTGGTACGGACCTTTCCTTGATACCCGACGCATTCAAGGGTGGTCTTGTCGTTCATCCTGCATCCGACGCTCGTGTCCAACTGTCTGGCGCGTCGAAGCCGCCCGGAGTCGCGGGATCCAGCAGCGAGAAGGTCCCTCCGGTACAAGCTTCTGCTTTGAACGATGTAAAAGGGCCTTCCGCCATTGAGGGTGTAGCAACAGTGACCGGGCTTTGGGGGTTCGACAGCTTCTCCGGACCGACCCTGCCGGTACAAAACGCGCCCGGAACTGACTGGAAGTTGACTGCCTCTAAGGACCACATCATTCTTGGCGAACAAAACCATCTCGCTCTCTCATCCTCAGGGACGGCCTGCATTCAATCCATTCTCGCGCAGGAGAGTGGAGAGGCTGACCAGAAACTCGAATGGAAGGCTGCGGAGAAGCACAATGTTGTCTCACTTGATCTAACGCTTCACTCCGCAAACCCCGGTGCTGTTCACCTCATCGTCCGCCAGTATGGCAAGGCGGACCCCGAAGTCCTATCGATTCAGGCGTTCTCCAAGCCTGCGGAACTGAAGAGCGTTGAGTATCATCTCGGAGATCAGACCCTTCTTCTCCTTGGCTCTAATCTGTCGGAGGTAAAGCAGTTCCAGTTCGACTCGTTGACGTTCGTGCAGCCGAGTGGAACGGATCGACAAAACATGGTCATCGCTTCGAGCGGAGATGGAACATCGGCACCCCTCTCGCTCAAGCTGGCTTCCGGTGCACCGTCGCCCAAGCTGCAGGCGGGCGCGCAACTCACGGGAGACGTAACGTTAGCGGACGGTAGAACCCTCACCTTAGCGTTCACCGTGCAGGCAGCGCGTCCCGAGATCACGATCCTGAGCCGCCGCATCATACGCAATCCAGACACCTCGGCGATCCAATTATTGAATGACACCGATATTCCCTTAGATTCTCAACTGACCCTTTCTCTTCGTTCTGCCGCGCCATTCCCGCGGGATGGAGAGATCGAGATTGCGAGCGAAGACAATTCCCTCCACGATAAGTTGAGCCTATCGGAAGGTTCGCTGGTTCTTCAGGATAGAAGCACCGTACTTGCGCAGATCAATCTTCTCAAGACCTTCGGCAGCTCTGCCTTTGGGCCACTCCGACTTCGTCTCGCACTCCATGATGGAACTGCTGGAAACTGGACGCCCCTTGGAAGCTTGATTCGTCTTCCGGTTCTCACGGATCTCAACTGTACGACATCTGGGGACTTGAACTGTGCTTTGACGGGAAGCAATCTTTACCTTCTATCGGATATCTCGCCGGACGCTTCATTTGCCAAACAGGTCGAGGTTCCAGACGGCTTTGTTGGCTCCACCCTGATGGTTCCGAAGCCCGCAACCGGCCCTCTTTATCTCAAGTTGCGAGATGATCCGACTTCAATCAGCACCATTCTTCTACAGCCGCATCCATGAGTGATGCAATGGAAGCTGCGACGGCTTTGCATCGTGACAGCCTCGCGCTGGGTACACCTCAAACCCGATTTTTACGAACTTCACTGTGGTGACGGCTATAGCTGAAATAGACCACAAGTCCGATTAGAAGCCAGACGATCAGCCGGATCCAATTCCACTTGCCAAGGGTGTACATCATGTATCCGTTGAACAAGATTCCGAGTATGGGCACGGCCGGTACAAATGGGGTCCTGAAGGGTCTGGATCGATCAGGATCTGTCTTACGCAGCACGAGTATGGCGATGCAGACGATGACAAAGGCCAGCAACGTTCCTATGTTGACCATCTTCCCAATATCGTCAATCGGGGTCACACTTCCGACGATTGCAGCCAGTAGACCGGCCAGGATCGTTCCCTTCCAAGGTGTACGGAAACGCGGATGGATGTCGCCAAAAAACTTCTTCGGCAATAATCCATCATGTGCCATGGCGTACAGCACGCGACTCTGACCTAACAACATGACGAGCATGACACTTGTAAGGCCGGCAATGGAGCCGATCGTCACAATATTTGCCGCCCATCCTACCCGGTAATCCAAAAACGCTCGTACGATTGGCGCTTCGATGTTGATCGATTGCCATGGCACCATTCCAGTCAGCACAGCTGCAATGCCGATGTACAGGAGCGTGCAGATGAGTAGGGAGAGGATGATACCGATCGGCAGATCACGTTGTGGATTCTTCGCTTCCTGAGCCGTTGTTGAGACCGCGTCAAAGCCAATGTAGGAAAAGAAAACAAGGCCAGCAGCAAGTCCGATCCCGCCCATACCAAATGGCGCGAAGCTGTGCCAGTCAGACCCCCAGTTGGCCCGATTGACATAGTGCGAGCCAAGGCCAAGAACGAACAAAACAACGGCCAGTTTCATGATGACGATTCCACTGTTGAACTTAGCTGACTCCTTAATTCCAACGACGAGAATCGTTGTGATCACCAGCGCGATAAGAAAAGCAGGCAGATTGAAGCCGATCTCGACTCCGAAGATGTGGGGCGCATTGAGTAGAGCGTGGGCTTGGGTCGTGAGCTCCGGTGTGGGGTGTTGCACCAGCGCTAAAAGGGCAGCGCTAAATTCTCGACTACCGGGCACCAGTTGCGGGTGTTCCGCCTGAACCATGTTGCGACACACGGTCGTCAACGCTGTTCGCAGACCGGTCCAATGGTCGTACGCAAGCCACAATGGGAACCGCAGACCGAAGATTGCGAGAAATTCAACGAAGTTGTTCGACCATCCGGAAGAGACGGTACTTGCTCCCATCGCATATTCAAGCGTGAGGTCCCAACCGATGATCCAGGCAAAAAGTTCTCCCAAGGTTGCGTAGGCGTAGGTGTAGGCGGAGCCGGCGAGCGGAATCATTGCCGCGAACTCGGCGTAACACAAGCCGGCAAAGGCACAGCCCAGTCCAGACAGCACAAAGGCCAGCATGAGAGCCGGCCCCGCAGAGTGCGCGCCGATCCCCGAAAGAACAAAAATGCCGGCACCAATAACTGCGCCAATCCCTAGAGCGGTAAGAGAAACAACACCAAGCGAACGCTCTAGCGTGTTGCTTCCCTCCTCCTCCGCCTGTGCCATCAGGACCTGCATGGACTTCTTCGCAAAAAGATCCGACATCCTTGGACGTTCCTCTGTCTTCCTGATCTGCGCCGATGCACGAAAAACCCACTATGCCGGCTAAAGCTCTTGCCAATCTCCAAGACATCGCTGCTCGCAAGTTGGAGGAAGGAATGTGTGCTTTTACGCAATAGTAGTGCACAACGAGCGATTCTGGATATCGTACAAAGTACGTTCGCCTTGCGGTGGGTGCTTACCGAAAAAGTTCCGCGGTTCGGAGCAGATGAGAAGCGGTATTGAGGATCATCTGTTCCCGCTGAAACAGCGCACCTATGACCGCCACGGTATCGGCCCCAGCAGCGAACACGCTACTCATACGTTCAACCGAGATACCGCCTATCGCGACCAGCGGCCTTCGGCTAAGTTTCCGTACTTCCTGAAGCCCCTCGATGCCGACGGGGCTCTCTGCATCCTGCTTCGTCATCGAGCCGAAGATTGGCCCAAAGGCGATGTAGTCCGCATCGCTCTCGAGTGCTGAGCAGAACTGCTCAGGGGAATGGGTTGAAACGCCCACCAGCCTTCCGTCTCCTACCAGGCGACGAGCATCTGCTACTGAAGCGTCACTCTGTCCGACATGTACGCCATGCCATCTCACCTCAGCGACGATCTCCGGCCAATCATTCAAAATAAGGGTGGCATTGGATCCTGCGAAGATCGACTGGATCGCATACGCATTTTCGCGGATCTCACGCTCCGTCACATCCTTGTCACGATATTGCAGCAAACGAATGCCGGCGTCACGCAGCGCTCGTGCAGCGTCAAGGAGAGCGAAACCTCTTGAACGTACGGCTGTCCCATCGAGAATGGCATAGAGCTTAGGGAGTTCAAGAAGAGCCATCAAATCTTCTGTCGATCGAGAAATCGTTCCATGAACTTTGTGTCAAAGGTCCCTGCCCGGAACTCTGGATCAGCAAAGATTCTCTGATGAAGCGGAATCGATGTGTGGATACCCTGAATCACAAACTGGTCGAGCGCTCGTTGCATCTTGTTCATGGCTTCTTCCCGGTCCTGACCATGACAAATGAGCTTGGCGATCATGCTGTCATAGTAGGGCGGTACAACGCCCTCTGCATATTGCGCTGTGTCGACTCGCACACCATTACCGCCTGGAGGATTAAACGCCGTAATCTTTCCCGCGCTTGGCGTAAATTTCTCCGGGTGTTCCGCATTGATCCGACACTCAATCGCGTGTCCTCGAATAGGAGGAACGGCCGGAACGATGTCGTGTAGCTTTTCACCTGCAGCTATGCGCAGCTGAGCCTTGACTAGATCAACACCAGTCACCATCTCGGTGACGCAGTGTTCTACCTGAATGCGTGTGTTCATCTCGATGAAGTAGATCTTGCCGTCCTCGTCCATGAGGAACTCAATCGTTCCGGCGTTCTGGTATCCGATGTTTGTCAGAGATCTCTGTATTGTTTTACCCAACTCCTCACGCAGCTTAGGCGAGACCTGAAGGCTGGGAGCTTCTTCAATAAGCTTTTGGTGGCGACGCTGGATAGAGCATTCTCGTTCTCCGAGACTCATCACATTGCCGTGCTCGTCAGCTAGAACCTGAAACTCTATGTGGCGAGGTCGCTCAATGAACTTCTCCATATACAGATCGCCATTTCCAAAGGCATTGGCCGCCTCCGTGGAGGCCTGCTGGTAGAGACCTGGGAGCTCATCAGCCGAGCGGCAGATGCGCATTCCCCTGCCACCGCCGCCCGCTACAGCCTTCAGGATCACTGGATATCCGACGCTCTTCGCCCATTCGAGTGCTTCGTCTTCGCTCGCGATCACACCATCGGAACCGGGCAAAATGGGAACTTTTGCCTTCTTCATCGTCTGTCGAGCCGTCGACTTCTCCCCCATCAGGCGAGTGACCTCTGGCGGAGGCCCAATGAACTTAATATTCGACGCGCGGCAAACCTCCGCAAAATTCGCGTTTTCACTGAGTAGCCCATAGCCCGGGTGGATCGCATCGACGTCAGCAATCTCGGCGGCTGAGATTACCGCAGGCACGTTAAGGTAGCTCTCCGCCGAACGGGGTGGGCCGATGCAGATCGCCTCATCTGCAAATCGAACATGCAAAGAGTTTCGATCCGCCTCGCTGTACACAGCAACCGTGCGGATTCCCATCTCCTTACATGCACTAATGACGCGCAACGCGATCTCGCCGCGATTTGCGATCAGGACCTTTTGAAACATAGACTTCATCGCCTTCCCGAGTTTTGCTCTTTCCGCTTCCGCCTTTGATCTAGCGCGGTCTGATCGCGAAGAGCGGCTGACCATACTCCACAGGCTGACCGCTCGCAGCGATTCGCTTAACGACCTCTCCGGCGACGTCTGCCTCGATCTCGTTCATCAACTTCATTGCTTCGATGATGCAGAGCACCTGCCCAACCTCTACCTCATCGCCCACCTTGATGAACGATGGAGCACCCGGAGAGGGAGATTCGTAGAACGTACCTACAATGGGAGACTTCACCGTATGCAGTGATTCTTCTCCGACACCAGCAACCTGCGCGGAAAAACTCTGCGGCTCGCCCGGTAAAGCAGTCTCGTTTGTGACAGCAGACGTTGTGGCATGGGAAACGGACGCTACGATGCGAGAAAGCTGCTCAAGACCAGCTCCCGACACTCCGGGCTCACCGGCGAACTTCAATCGAACCTTGAAGTCCGGCTGTTCGATATCAAACTCCGCAACTCCATTTGCCTTAAGCAGTTCAACGAGCTCACGGAGCTCCTTCACTTGATCCTGATCCATCGTTCCTTCCTCAAATCGAATCCTACAGTTCGATCAATGCCTTTGTCGTTGGCGTCAGAATCTCGCCGCCTGTTTTCGTCACGTGGATCGTATCCTCAATCCGCACACCGAATCGATTTGCCAGATACACTCCGGGCTCGATCGTAATAACCATGCCAGCCTCAAGCCGCTTGGACTGCTTTGCAGCCACTCTCGGACCTTCATGGATCTCAAGGCCCAAACCATGCCCTGTAGAGTGCACGAAGTGCTTGTCTAATCCAGCGCGCCGAAGGACGGATCGAGCTGCCTCATCGACCTCTCCTGATTCGACACCGGCGCGAACCACCGAAGTAGCCGCTAGTTGCGCTTCCAGAACGAAATCATACACGCTCCGGGCCTCACTCTTTGGCCTGCCCAAGTGCACGGTTCGCGTCATATCGGAGCAATAGCCATGGAGCACGACGCCGAAATCGAGCGTGACAAATCCATTTTTGGGGAGCTTTGCTCCGGTCGCTCGTCCATGTGGAAGAGCGCTTCGCTCCCCCGAGGCGACGATCGTGTCAAAGCTCATTCCGTCTGCTCCGAGGCGCCTCGCCCCCTGTTCCAGGACCATCGCAACCTCGAACTCGGGCGTGCCACTTACTATGTATTCCAAAGCCTCGTCGAAGAGCCGGCATCCAAGCGAGGCGGAGGCTCGCATCGCCGCAACCTCATCCGCATCCTTGATCTCACGAAGCCGAGCAATGATTCCGTCACTCGGCTCCAGAAATGTTCGGCGCCTTTTGGGCTCGAGCGCTTTTCGGATGAATTCAAGTCCAGCTACCGTCACATGATCGGCGTCATAGAGACATCTTGTCGCGGCCTCACTCAACCAGGCCACAGCGTCTTGAGCCGCCGGTCGATTGGCACTCACAACCATTGTTCCGGCCGCTTCCGCTTCCGCCTGCTCGCGGTAGCGACCATCGGTGAAGAGCCGCGTGGCCCCCTTTCGCAAAGCAAGTACTCCGGCCGACCCCGTGAACCCACAGAGATACCGCACGTCAGGTAGGTGCGTGATGAGAAGCGAGTCCGCACCAGCAACTGCCGCGGCTTCCAAAGCCCGCCTCTTCCGTCGTGAGAAGTTCATCAGCTTCATTCTAACGAACTAGTGCTTGCCTGCTCCTTTGGCAGACGGTCTCGGTATCATGGACCTAATGACTTCAGAGACACCGGATGCGCACGATCTAACGCGCCGTACCTTCCTTGTTGGATCAGGCGCTTTACTAGCCGGTTTAGGTCTCTACAGCAGCCTGATCGCCAGGCACGAGATCAGCGTGCTCTCGCAACACATAACTATTAACAACCTGCCTACCGCGTTCCTCGGCTATCGAATTGTTCAACTAAGCGATTTCCACCTGGAAGAGTTCACCGAACCCTTCTTTTTAGAAAAGGTCGTAGACCGTGTAAATCAGCTGGAAGCGGACCTGGTTCTTCTTACCGGTGACTTCATCACGCGCGGATCGTTGAACTTCCTGTTCGAGCACCGTGCCGCCACGCGGTGCGCGGAGATCCTGGCCACGATCCGCTGCCCTCAGAAGTTCGCCGTTCTTGGCAACCATGATGTCGCCGTCAGCGCTTCCATGGTCACTGCGGCATTGCAGGCGGAAGGGCTTCCCGTACTCCGCAATCGCTATGACACTTTGACCGTGCGCGGTGACACGCTACATATCGCGGGAACAGCCGACCCCGGAACAGATCGTCCTGACCTCTATAGCGCGATCCCTGCTGCGCCAAAAGGTCCGGTCCTTCTCATGTCGCACGCGCCCGACTACGCCGACTTCGTCATCAGTCATCCGCGCGGGACGTCAGTCGATCTCATGCTCTCTGGACACTCACACGGTGGCCAGGTGCGTCTTCCCCTCTTAGGACCCCTCGTCCTGCCACCACTCGGTCGAAAGTATGTAGAAGGCCTGTTTCGCTTCAACCAGATGCAACTCTATGTGAATCGAGGACTCGGAACCGTCGGCATACCGATTCGCTTAAACTGTCCACCGGAGATCACCCTGATCACCCTGGGCCACCCCGCGTCCTGAGCCACACTATCCCTGGCGTGTCCTGCCAGCCGGTTTTTTCTCGCGCGGCATCATGGTCAGTTTGCTCGCGACGGACTTCATCCCCGACTTTTCATCCATCCACGCGTCCAGAAGGGTCTTTTTGAAACGCCAGCGATTCCCAAGCTTGAAAGCTGGAATGAATCCCTCTGAGGCATAGCGATACAAGCTGTCCCCACTAATTCCGAGATACTCTGACGCCTGCTTGATATCCATCACCTCACGCAGGAACGGAATCTCGGTGGAACCAGCCATGACGCTCTCCGGGCAGAGGATTAGAGCGATGCCCTGCACCTCTTTGTACCCGCTCCTTGCATCCGGAGACAAGCAAATTCGTGAACGAAAATTCCCCTCTTGCGTGTCAGCACGCCAAGTCAGGGACCCTTCTGCCACCACAAATCTAGCAATGCTTCTCCTGCGATGACCTCCGTGGGGCGACCCGGCTCGGGAGACCAGAGGGCGATTCCCTGCTCCTCGGCTACTTGGCTCAGCCGCTCAATCGGCTGCCTCCATCCGTGGAGTGCCAGGTCGAACAGGCCCCAGTGAATCGGCATAAGAAGACCGGATTGGCCCATATCCTGAAAAGCTCGTGCGGCGTTGTCGGGACCGAGATGAATGTCTTTCCAGAGTTCGTTGTAGGCACCTATTTCAAGCATTGTGAGATCGAAGGGGCCAAACACTTCCGCGATCTCAGCCAAGCCATCCCACCATCCGGTATCCGCACCGAAGTAGACCGTATGAGTCGATCCCTTGAGCACATAGGCTCCCCAAAGCGTCTCGAAACGGTGAAGCAGACTTCTGCCCGAAAAATGACGCGCCGGAACAGAGGTCACTGTAAGTTCCGGTCCATTCGCCTTGCGGATCAGAACCTGGCTCATCCAGTCCAACTCAACGGTTCGCTCAGCAGATACGCCCCACTCACGCAGCAAGGACCCGACCCCCAGCGCGGTGATCCACTGTGCATCCTCCGCACAGCGCAAACCTGCAAGTCGGCGAAGGGTCTCTTCACCCATATGGTCGTAGTGGTCATGTGAGACCAGAATCGCATCCAGCTTTGGAAGATCTCTCAACTCAAGCGTCGGTGGAAAGAATCGGCGCGGCCCGAACCATTGCCGGGGCGATGCTCTCTTCTCCCATACCGGGTCGATCAAAACGCGAAGACCATCTATTTCCAGCAGCATCCCGGAATGGCCGAACCACGTAATACGCAACCCGCTTCCAGGCTCAGTCGCAAATACCTTTGTATCTGTCTGAAATGGCCCCGGTGGCACCAACGGCGTACGTTGCTCATGGTTCTTGATGTAAAGAGGCATGGCCTTGAAAATCAGGCCTAAGGTCCCAACCTGCGTAGGGAGGGGGTTTTGAAACTTTCCATTACTTTGACGCGAGGGCTTTAGCCACTTGGACCTTTCAGTCACCTTCCCTTCGCCCGTTTCATTCACCTTTACCTGCATCGCCTCTGTACATCCCTTCGATCAGTTCGCTGTATTTCTCCTCGACGATTCGCCGCTTCATCTTCATGCTTGGGGTCAATTCTCCACCCTCGACACTCCACTCATCTGGAACAATCGTGATCTTCTTAATGGTCTCGTAATGGGCTAAGTCTTTATTCACCTGCTCTATGATCCTGCGGTACTCTGCATTGACCTTCTCATCACGAATGAGCGCATTCCGGTCGCTCGTTCCGATGCCCTTTTCCTTTGCCCACGCGTTAAGCGCCTGAAAGTTCGGCGAGATCAGCACCGAGGCAAACTTTCGCGTGTCTCCGACCAGGGCTGCATGCGCCACCAGTCCGTTCGCCTTCAATCTGTTCTCAATCGGTTGTGGAGCAATCAGTTTGCCGCCACTTGTCTTTAGGAGCTCCTTCTTCCGATCAGTGATCGTGAGAAAGCCGTCTTCCAGCTTGCCGATGTCACCCGTTCTGAACCATCCATCGCCGTCGAAGGCTTCAGCCGTCTCTTTCTCGCGATTCCAATATGCCTTGAAGACAGAGGGTCCCCGCACCTCGAGTTCTCCGTCGCTCGCAAAGCGCAATGCAATATTTGGTACGGGTCGACCGACGCTTCCAAGTCTGTAGTGTTCTGGCGTATTCACCGCGATCACCGGAGACGTTTCCGTCATGCCGTAGCCTTCCAGAATCCGGATCCCTGCGTCGGCAAACCAGCCAGCCGTGTCCCTTCCTAGCGGTGCGCCCCCGGCGCTAAACGTCTTGACCCTTCCCCCAAAGGCGGCAGCGACCTTTGCATACACCAGTTTGTTCGCGATCTTCCAGGCGATCGACTGCGGTCGTCGGCCTTCAGCAATCGACTTCCGGTTCCGCTCACCAACGCCTAGCGCCCAGCGCAAAATGCGAGCCTTGAGCGGCGATGCTATTGCTTTACCCTCGACGGACTGACGAATCTTCTCGTACACACGTGGAACCGCCAGGAAGATCGTCGGCCTAACCGCTTGTAACGCCTCTTGCAATTTATCGATCTTGGGACAGTACGCCACCAAAGCGCCATGGCAAAGGAAGGCGTAATCCAGATGTCGCGCCGTGACATGAGAAAGCGGCAGAAAGGATATCGCGCTGTCTTCCTGCGTAAATCCCATTTCATCCGTCGTCACGTTGACGTTGCTGGCAAGGTTCCCGTGTGTAAGCTGTACCCCCTTCGGTTGTCCTGTGGTTCCGGAGGTATAGATGATTGTCGCGAGCGCATCCGTGCTGACACTTCGAAGGCGATTGTTAAACGACTCATCCTGCTCCCTAAGCTGCTCCCAGCCATCCAGCAGAGAAGAGAAGGGTGTAGCGCCTTCTAAAGCCGAGTCGTCCATCACGACAACATGCTCCAGAGCCGGCAGATCTCCGGCCTGCTGAAGCTTTCGATAGTGCTCGACAGAGGAAAGAACGGCAACCTTCGCGCCAGAATCATTCACCATGTAACCGAGCTGCTCAGCAGTAACGGTGCCGTACAACGGAACATCAACAGCCTGCAGCGCGAGTGTGGCGAAGTCAGTGACCGGCCACTCCCACCGGTTCTCGGCGATTAAGACAATGCGGTCACCTGCCTGCACACCCCACCGCTCCAACGCTTCTGCCACCGCGCGAACTTTGCCGTAAAGATCTCCGGCCGAGATTGGCGCCCATCGTCCGTCCGGCTGCTGCGAGCGCATGACCTCGCGCTCGCCTCTCGCCATGATCTTCAACAGAATGTCATTCACTGAGTTCAAATCGAACATGTGTCGTCCCCGCTTAAACAGCAATCCAACGCTACCATCTCACGCTGGATACAGCTCACACCTGGGGCTTTGGTGTCAGGCAAACAAAGGCCATCGCCATTTCAGGCCAGTTTTGAAGCAGGTTCATCGCCAGACTGCTTGCGGACTCGGTCACATGCTCCTCAATCAGAGTCCTCAGCACTATCTGCGCACCTTGCTCAACCATCGCAAAGCTCTCAGGCGCGAGAAAATCCGGATGAAAACGGCCGTCTCGGATGAAAGATCCGTCCGCATCATAGACCCACGCCAGTCCGCCCGTCATGCCGGCACCAAAGTTCGATCCAGCTTCGCCCAGGACCGCGACGATTCCGCCCGTCATGTACTCGCAGCCATGATCTCCCACGCCCTCGATGACTGCTCGGGCACCAGAGTTCCTCACGGCGAAGCGCTCGCCTGCTCGGCCTGCTGCAAACAGTGACCCCGCGGTCGCACCGTACAAGGCAACATTCCCAAGGATCACATGCTGACCGCTGTTCTTTGCCGCCAGGCCGCGTGGGCGGATGACCAACTTGCCGCCTGAGAGTCCTTTTCCGACAAAATCATTCGCCCAGCCATCAAGCGCAAGCGTCATACCCTCGACGATAAAGGCACCAAAGCTCTGCCCCGCTGTCCCATGCAGTTGCAGGGTGATGTCCGCCTGGGTCTCGGCCTGTGCCCGCAACAAAGCAAGCTCACCGGCAAGTCTGGCGCCCACGGCGCGATCGCGATTCGCAATCTGCGCGTCGGCGACAAAGCTCTGACCCTCTCGAACGGCTCGCAACGCAGGCTCAACCCATTGCTCGTCGAGCGAGGGCGGCAGTGGCTGAGAATTGCGTGTCCCCTCCCAGCGTCTGGCCCCTTCCCCTGTCCGCGCGAGCATCGGTTGCAGATCCACATTTCCATCGAAGCGTACCTGCTCGAGGAGATCCGTACGCCCAATCGCCTCGCCGAGAGAGGCTAGTCCATAACGTGCCAGCAGATGTCGTAGATCCTCTGCAACGTCCTCGAAAAAGCGCACAACGTGCTCCGGTTTTCCACGAAACTTCGCCCGAAGCTCCGGTTTTTGTGTCGCAATGCCAGTCGGACACGTATTCAGATGGCACTGCCGCGCCATATCGCAGCCGATCGCAACGAGAACAGCTGTTCCAAAGGCGAACTCATCCGCTCCCAACAGGGCTGCAATCAGCACATCCTTCGCGGTCGCAAGGCCGCCATCCGTCCTCAAACGCACTCGTCCGCGCATGCCGTTCTGGGCCAAGACCTGCTGTGCTTCTGCCAGGCCTAACTCCCAGGGATTTCCGGCGTACTTGATGCTGGAAAGCGCAGCGGCTCCCGTGCCGCCGGTGTTCCCCGCAATGACAATGAAGTCGGCGTAGGCCTTCGCAACTCCGGCTGCCACGGTTCCTACTCCAAAGCTTGAGACCAGCTTCACACCCACAGCTGCCCTCGGGTTCACGCGCTTTAGATCGAAGATCAATTGAGCCAGATCCTCAATCGAGTAAATATCGTGGTGCGGAGGCGGTGAGATCAGTGAGACGCCGGGCTGAGCATGGCGAAGCCGCGCAATAAGGCCGCTCACCTTGAACCCGGGTAGCTGTCCGCCCTCCCCAGGCTTTGCTCCCTGCGCAACTTTGATCTCAATCTCTTCAGCATGCGCCAGATACTCCGCTGTAACACCAAACCGGCCAGACGCCACCTGCTTGATCTTGTTGTTTAGTGAAACAGAGCCAACCTCTATCGGAGCTTCCGCAACGAGGGTCGCAACTGCTCCGCCACCGGTCGTCGTCGCCACGTCGCTCGTCCGAGTCTCGGCCTTTACTGGCAAGTGCTTCCGGTACACGTCACGATCTTCCCCACCCTCACCCGTGTTGGACCGGCCGCCAAGCATGTTCATCGCCGCAGTGATCGTCTGGTGCGCCTCGGGACTCAGAGACCCTAACGACATTGCACTCGCCGCGAAACGCTTGAACATAGCCGTCGCGGGTTCCACCTCGTCGAGCGAAAGCTCTGGTCCAGCAGGCCTGATCTCGAGCAGGTCCCGCAGCACCACTGCGTCGCGAGCATGAACACCCTGGTTATACATCGCGAAAGCGTCCGCTCTGTCGCTGGAAGGCGCAGCCCCCCGGGCGCTTCCGACAAAGGTTTGAAGCGCCTTGACCGTGGGTGGCTGCCACGCGTGTGGCTCCGCTGTCTCTGACTTTCTAAAACGTACCCAGCCATAGTCCGGCAGCTCCGTACCTGCATCCGGGAGCGGCGCTTCCCATGTCTGACGTAACTGGCGCTCCAGGTCCGCGAATCCGATTCCACTCAACGGAGCCGGCGTCCCGAAGAAACATTGCTCGATCACATCTGCATGGAGACCGAGACTGTCGAAGAGGTGAGCATCTCGATAACTATCCACGACCGAGATTCCCATCTTCGACATGATCTTCGCGAGTCCAGCATCAAGTGCCTTCAGCATCTTTATTTCATTCTGTGCTGCACCCTCTTGATCGTCGGCCAGGTGACGCGCCGTCTCAAGAGCTAACCACGGACTGACCACGCCGGCACCAAAGCCGATCAGCACCGCTGCATGGTGCACATCACGGCAATCTCCCGCTTCCACTGCCAGTCCCGCAAGGGTGCGCAAACCAGCGCGTACCAAGGCGTGGTGGACACCTCCAGTTGCAATCGCCATGGGAATCGGGAGCCGCTCTTTCGTCGCTCCTCGGTCACTTAGCAGAAGAATGCGGGCGCCATTTCGTACCGTCTCGATAGCACGAGTGCACAAATCTTCTACGGCCTGCTCCAGAGATCCCGACGCTGCGAAGCAGCAGTTAAGTTCCTCCACCCGTAAGCTCTCCGCATGGGGGTGCTTGCCTTTCCTTAATGTCTCAACCTGTCCGAGAGAGAGGAAAGGAGAAGGCACCGCAACACCAGGGAGTGGGGCATTCTTATCCAACATATGGGACCATGGACCCAGCCGTGTGTGCAGGCTCACGACGCATGCTTCCCGCAATGGATCGATCGCCGGGTTGGTCACCTGCGCAAATCGCTGGCGAAAGTAGGCATAGACCGGTCGAGGCGCCTTTGCAAGAAAGGCAAGGGGCGTATCGTCCCCCATCGACCAGACCGCATCCTTTCCATCCCTCGCCATAGGTTGCAGAATCATCCGGACGTCTTCCCGGGTGTACCCGAACGATCGCTGCGCGGCCGCGAGCTCCGTCGCGTTCCTCTCTGTGAGGCTTAGGCTCGCCGTCAAGGGCTCGTCTTCAACCACCTTCCGGGTGTACGCAGCGTCACGATCAAAGAGCTCCAGCAACTCACGATCTTCGTAGATCACCTTTGCTTGAAGATCCACCAGAAGCATCTGCCCAGGTCCCAGACGGCCACTGTGCACCACATTCTCCGGATCAAGATCGACGAGCCCGGCTTCCGAGCCTGCAACGACGAGGCCGTCACCTGTCACAGCAAAGCGACAGGGCCGCAGGCCATTGCGGTCGAGTGCGGCACCCACCACCCTGCCATCACTGAAGGCGATGGCTGCCGGTCCATCCCACGGCTCTGCAACATCCATGTGATACCGAAGGAAGGCTGATGTCGGCCTTCCTACCTGTGCCGGTGGCAGCAGAATGCGAATGGCTTCCGCGACCGTGCGTCCGTTCTGTGCGAGCAGTTCGATCGCTTCATCCAGGCTGGTCGAATCTGTTCCACCTTGCGTCAGGATCGGCTTGCATTCCACCGGCAGCGAGGAATCACGAGCATCCATCCGCGCCCGATTACCCCAAACCGTGTTGATCTCTCCGTTATGCGCCAGACTCCGCCCAGGCTGTGCACGATGCCATGTGGGTGCGGTATTTGTGGCATAGCGCTGATGGAAGATAGCGAACGGGGTGACATACTCTGCTGCTGCTAAATCTGGGAAGAAGGTCGGCAACAAAGCTCCGGAACACATCGCCTTATAGATCACTGTCTGCGAGGACAAGGAGCACACATAGCCCGTGACCTGGTTCTCAGCATGCAACCGCTCGAAGTACTTTCGTGCGAGATAGAGACGTCGCTCTCGAGTTGCGGCGCCGTCCTCCTGCCGGTCAGCGGCAAACACCTGGCGGATAGCCGGCATCGTACTCAGCGCAATCTCGCCTAGTGAATCGACGTCTACAGGAACGTCGCGCCAACAGAGGATCTCAAAGCCATGGGCGGTCAGGCATCGTTCCAGGGCTGCTTCGGCTCGCGTCTCTCCCTTAGGGAGGAAAACCATGCCGACGGAGAAACTCTCCTGTTCAGAGGCTGGGATGTTCGCGAGAGATGCAAACAGGGCTCGCGGCAGCGCAGTCATGACACCAACGCCATCACTGCTTTTGCCATCAGACGCTGTGGCTCCGCGGTGTTCAAGACGAGCCAAGGCTTTCAGTGCCTGATCGAGTATCTCGTGAGTAGCGGCATTCTCTCGTATTGATGCAACAAAGCCAACGCCGCACGAGTCATGATCGAAACGCTCGTCAATAAGCGACGACGGCGCATCTTTCAAATGAGAAGGCCTCACCCGCACTGTGTGAACGGTGGAAATCGCCTCTAACTGTTCCATAGCTCACTATACGTCCCGAAAGAGATTGAAACCCTGGACCTGAACCACTTCATACGCTTCTGTTTGCTTATGTATAAATATACAGTCATATGTATAATTATCCGAATGGGAGTCGCAATCTCGTTATGAAGCAGCGCCGCCACAACACAATGCGCACTCTCTTACACGAAGCTCCGGTCGCCAATCAGGATGTTCTCCGGCGACTGCTCGCGGAGAAAGGATTTCATGTAACTCAGGCGACACTCTCCCGTGATATCCACGAGATGCGCTTGTCGAAGGGCCCGCTTGGCTACACCTTGCCGAAAGGCGGAGAGCAGGAAGAAGAAAGCCTGCCAGGTATTCGCGAGGTGCTGCACAGCTTTGGCCTGGAGGTTCGGCCAGCAGCGAATCTTCTCGTCATCATCACCGTTACGGGCGGCGCTCAACCCGTCGCTGCCGGCATCGATTACGAAGACTGGCCGGAGGTTGTCGGCACCATTGCAGGCGACGACACCGTCCTGGTTATCTGTCCGGACGCTCAGCAGGCACAGGTTCTTCAAAGCCGAATGGAAATGTATATTGGCTGATCCAGAAAACATCTCGATGCAACCTCGGATCGCAGTTGCTGGTGTCACGGGCTATGCCGGTGCAGAGCTGATCCGCCTCCTTCTCTCCCATCCTCGAGTCGGTCCGACCCGCCTTTTACTGCTGAGCCGGCCCGAGGAGACCTCCGTGACCTCCCTGTCCGTGATACATCCGCAACTTACGGGCCTCGCTGCGCCCGACCCCCTGATAGTTCCCTTCTCATGGGATCGACTCATCGACTTTCAGACCAGCGTCCTGATCCTCGCAACACCGCACCAGCAGTCCAGGGAGTGGGCTCCGCCTGCTCTCAACCATGGCCTGCGAGTCATCGACTTGAGCGGCGCCTGGCGATTGCAGAAGCAGGAGAATCGTGTCGTGTACAACCTCCTAGACGCGGATCCGATGCCCGCCGCAAGCATCCAGGCAGACGCGGTATTTGGTGCTCCGGAGCTTCACGCAAGCGCCATTGCCTCTGCTCAGCTGGTCGCGAATCCAGGTTGTTATGCGACATCGATCATTCTCGCGCTCGCTCCGCTGCTCCGCGCAGGCCTGATCGATCTTGATCGCGGAATCATCTCAGACTCAAAGTCGGGGGTGAGCGGAGCGGGCAAAGCAGCGACCGCCACAACGCACTTCATGCATGCAGCCGATAACGTCTCCGCTTACGCCGTCTTCGCTCATCGGCACACCGGCGAGCTGCTGGAACAGCTGGCGCTGCAAGCTGACCAGATCCAGTTCACGCCGCATCTGTTGCCGATTCCACGGGGTATTCTGTCTACCATCTATGCGCGGCTGAAACAGCCTTCGATCGCTGGTGCCGTTGAAGCATGTCTGCGGAACTTTTACGCCGGAAGCCCCCTTGTCCGGATCCGTGAGGCTGGTTTTTTACCACAGATTCAGCACGTGGTCCGCACCTGCTTCTGCGATATTGGCTTCGCCCTTGGTCCAGACGGACGAAGTCTCGTCCTTGTCTCTTGCCTTGACAATCTGCTTAAGGGAGCCGCCGGTCAGGCCATACAAAATTTGAACCTCATGCTCGGCTGGAAAGAGGCGGAGGGTCTGCTATGAAATTCGTCGTCAAGCTCGGGGGCGCGGCCATCGAAGACAAACGCTTGCTGCATGTATGTGGAAAAGCGATCGCCGAACTGGTCGCCGACGGCAATCAGGTTGCCGTCGTTCATGGAGGCGGCGCTCAGCTGACCAGAACTCTAGCGCAACTCGGGAAGGAGAGCGTTTTTGTCTCCGGCCTTCGCATCACCGATGAAGAGACGCGAGATGCCGCGTTGATGGTTCTGGCCGGCCGAGTAAATAAGTCCCTTGTGGCCGCTATCGGCTCTCATGGACAGAGTGCGATCGGCCTTTCAGGCGGCGACGGAAATGTCTTTCGTGCACGAAAGAAGAAGACCGTCCCTGATCTTGGCTTTGTAGGCGAGATTGCTGCCACGGATCCTCGCTGGCTCGACGCGATCTGGAAGATGAACGCGGTCCCCGTCATCAGCTCGATCGCGCTCGGTTTCGACGGCGAGTACTACAACATCAACGCCGATGAAATGGCATCCGCAACGGCGGTTTGTACGCAGGCGGACACTCTGGTCTTCCTCACCGATGTTCCAGGGGTCAAAGGGGCAGACGGACAGGTTCTCCGCTGGTTGACGCTCGCAGAGATTCCCGCGCTCGAACGCCAGCAGGTTGTCTTTGGGGGAATGCTCCCGAAGCTTAACGCGTGCAAGGTAGCGCTCGCTGGCGGTGTCGGTCGCGTTCGCATTCTGCCGGCAGAGTCCGCCGCACTGCTGCCGGACATTTGCACCACCCGCGTCAACGATGGAACGGAGGTCATGGTCGCATGATGAGGCTCGAACAACTTCAGGCAGCTGAACAGAAGCTGATGGTGCAGACGTATCAACGCAGTCCCCACCTCTTCATCAAAGGTCGAGGCGTTTACTTGATCGACGATGAAGGCAAGGAGTTCCTCGATCTCTTGAGCGGCATCGGTGTCTCGGCACTTGGCTATAGCCACCCGGCAATCACCGCGGCGATCACCGCGCAGGCCGGTCGGCTCTTGCACACATCGAATCTCTTCTTCCACGAGCACACCGCCCCGCTTGCGCTTCGGCTGACCGAAATCAGCGGTCTCGATCGCGTCTTTTTCTGTAATTCGGGCACCGAGGCCTGGGAAGCCGCACTGAAGATCGCCCGGGCCAATGCGACCCGCTCGACCCAACAGGGCAAACCACTGGGTCGGCACTTCCTCGCACTCGAACACAGCTTCCACGGCCGTACCATCGGTTCCGTTGCCACCACGCACAAATCCGTGTACCGCGAACCTTTCGCTCCAGTCATGCCGGATGTTGAGTTTGTCCGATTCAACGACGTGAACCACCTCCGTGAGCTGTTCTCCTCCGAGGTATGTGCCATCTGCATCGAACCGATCCAAGGTGAAGGTGGCGTTCATCCTGTGTCGAAGGAGTTCTTCAGCGTTGCGCGTGAGCTATGCGACGCAACCGGGGCTCTTCTGTTGGCAGACGAGATTCAGTGCGGCTTTGGTCGCACCGGAGAATGGTTCGCCTTCCAACACTTTGGCGTCCTTCCGGACGTGGTCACCGTCGCGAAGCCACTGGCTGGCGGCCTGCCCATCGGTTGCATGCTCGTGACTGACAGAGTGTCTGAAGCCTTCTCACCCGGCATGCACGGCACCACGTTCGGTGGCGGTCCCCTTGTCACTGCCGTTGCGTCGGCTGTCATCGACACAATACGGCAAGACAATCTGCTCGCACACATTCGCGATGTGGGCTCGTACTTCCTGGAGCAACTCACGCAGCTTGCGGCGAAGCATTCCAGCATCCGCGAGGTACGCGGCCGCGGGTTGATGATCGGTCTTGAGCTGCACTCCGCGCAGCATGCCACAACGGTAGCCGCTGCCATGCTCGACCGACACATCATCGTCAATCGCACCAGTGAAACCGTTCTTCGGTTTCTTCCTCCCTACATTCTCGAACGCGTTCACGTGGATCAAGCCATTAATGCTCTTGATGAAATTCTGGCCCAGTCCCCAGCCCTTGCTGCTGCCGTTACATCCGAGTCTGGAGAAAGCTTTCATGAATAGTGAAAAGACGTTGAACTTCAACGCCCGATCAGAGAACGGGCAAAGCACTCTTCGCTCTGCTGCTCTCGGCATTCAATCAGACACTGCATTTCATGAAGCCTCGCGTCGCCTTGAAGGCCGTGATCTCTGCTCGATCGCCGACCTTGCCGTCGACGAAATGGCGGCTGTCATGGAGCTTGCACATACTGTCAAAGCGCACCCTGAGGACTTCCGAACGGCACTTGATGCCAAGCAGATGGTGCTTTTCTTCGAAAAGGCCTCGCTACGGACACGTCTGACCTTTGAGGCCGGGATCAACACGACAGGGGGTAATGCCATCTTCGTTGATCAGACTCAGTCACCGCTAGGCGAGCGCGAGCCGCTCTCCGATGTGGCGCGGAACCTGGAAAGATGGATGAACATCATCGTTCTCCGCACCTATGCACACGAGACCATCACCGAACTTGCCACCTACTCCCGCATCCCAGTCATCAACGCGCTTTCTGACCTCGAGCATCCCTGCCAGGCGATCGCCGATTTCATGACGCTCGAAGAGAGGTTTGGGTCCGCGGAAGGCCTGAACGTTGCCTATGTGGGTGATGGGAATAATGTCTGTCACTCGCTGATGCTGACCGCCGCCCAGCTTGGTGCGCACATTCGGATTGCCAGCCCGAAGGCTTATGCGCCGAAGCTCGACATCATCCATAAAGCCATCGAGATCTCAGAGATGACCGGCGGCTCGATCACGCTCCTGACGGATCCCGTAAAGGCAGTAGCTGGAGCTCACGCGGTCTACACCGACGTTTGCACCAGTATGGGCTCGGAGCACGAAGCCACAAAGCGCGCGCCGGTCTTCAAGCCGTACCAGGTGAACGAAGCTTTGATGGCACAAGCAGAGGACGACGCTGTCTTCATGCACTGTCTGCCCGCGCACAGGAATGCGGAAGTGACCGACACTGTGCTCGACGGCCCGCAATCCGTCGTCTTTGATCAGGCAGAGAATCGTCTTCACGCCCAGAAGGCAATCGTCTTGATGCTGCTTGGGGGTGCCAAGCGGCTGACTCAGAGCCGTAACCGTCCAGGCAACAAGCGCCGATCAGCCTGACCCGTTTACGTCGCGCTAAAACCCCACAGCTTCAGACGCTGAGCTCCAGAAAGGTTTGTCAACATGGCAGAGAAAGTCGTCCTTGCATACTCCGGAGGTCTTGATACCTCGATCATCATTCCGTGGCTGAACGAAAATTATGGGTACGACGTCGTTGCTTTTATCGCCGATGTTGGACAAGGGGAAGACATCGATGCCGTTGTGAAGAAGGCCAACGCCACTGGTGCGAAAAAAGCGATTGTGAAAGACCTTCGCGAGGAGTTTCTGACCGATTATGTGTGGCCCACACTTCGAGCAGGCGCTGTATATGAGCACAAGTACCTGCTTGGTACGTCCATCGCACGGCCTGTTATCGCCAAGCACCAGGTCGAAGTGGCCTTGGCCGAGGGAGCGACAGCGCTGGCCCATGGCTGCACCGGCAAGGGAAACGACCAGGTGCGATTCGAGCATGCCTTCCAGGCGCTGGCCCCGGAGCTGAAGGTCATAGCCCCTTGGCGTGAGTGGAATCTTGTCTCTCGCGAAGATTGTCTCGACTATGCCACAGCGCATGGTGTGCAGGTCGAGGCCAGCCGCACCAAAATTCACTCTCGTGACAGAAATCTCTGGCACGTCTCGCATGAAGGGGGCGAGTTGGAAGGCACAGACAAGCCCGTCGATCCCTCGACCTGGCGAATGTCTAGCTCTCCGCAAGATGCGCCTGACCGCGAAGAGATTGTTGAGATCGGTTTTGAGCATGGGGCACCGGTGTCGGTTGACGGACAACGCCTGCCGCCCGTGCGATTGGTTGAACTGCTCAATGAAATCGGCGGCCGCAATGCCATCGGTCGTATTGACATCATTGAAAATCGTTTTGTTGGGATGAAGAGCCGAGGTGCCTACGAGACGCCCGGTGGAACGCTCATTCTTGAAGCCCTACGCGAGTTGGAAAGCTTAACAGTTGATCGGGAGACCGCTCACTTCAAGGAAGCGCTTGCTCTCAAGTATGCAGAGCTTGTGTATTTTGGTCTTTGGTTCACACCTCTTCGTGAGTCCCTTGATGCTTTCTTTACGAAAGCAGAAGAAAATGTTCGCGGTTCGGTCAAGCTCGCGCTCTACAAGGGCAATATCTCCTTCGTAAGTCGCTCTTCGGACATGTCGCTCTACAACGCCGATCTTTCCTCCTTCACGATGGGATCAACCTACGACCAGAAGGACGCAGCCGGTTTCATCAAGATCCTGGGACTTCCCGCTCGCGTACGGGCACAGGTGCAGCAGCAGCGGGATAGCGAGCTTGTTAAGTGAGCGCAGGCGGCGAGAGCGCGCAGCCGGGCAAGATGTGGAGTGGTCGATTTCGAGAGCCCCTCAACGAGGTCTTTGAAGCGTGGCAGCGATCGTTCCCTTTCGACTGGCGACTCATTCAGGTCGAAGTGCGCGCCAGCATCGCCCACGCCAGGATGATCGCGCATGCGGGCATTTTGACGCCGCAGGAACTTGATCAGATGATCGCCGGTCTGGAAACAGTCGGTAGGTTGGGTTTCCACGGGAACGATCTAAATGACAACACGGCGAGCTTTGCGGCTTCGGCAACGAAGGCGGAAGATGTCCATCATTTTGTAGAACTTGAGCTCACGCGTGAGATCGGCGACCTTGCCTTGAAGCTCCACACCGGTCGCAGCCGCAACGAGCAGATTGCCACGGATATGCGCCTTTACGTGAGGGGCATGATCGATCTCACGCTCTCTGGTATGCAGGAGTGGGCGTCAGCTCTTGTCGATCTTGCGCGATCAGCGGACCAGGCTGTCATGCCGTCGTACACCCATTTACAGCGCGCGGAGCCCGTGCTGGTGAGTCACTGGATACTGGCGTATGTGGCGATGATTGAGAGGGATGGATCGCGTCTGGAAGATTGCAGGAAGCGGCTGAACCTCTGTCCTTTGGGGTCGGGAGCAATTGCAGGCGCTACTCTGCAACTTGAGCGGGGTATTGCGGCCGAAGTCCTTGATTTCTCCAGCCCAACGCTCAACAGCATGGATGCAACGAGTGATCGGGACTTTGCGCTTGAGTTCACGCAAGCTCTTTCTATCTTTGGATTACATGTGTCTCGGTTTGCTGAGGAGCTGACGCTGTTTTCGACAGCCGAGTTTGGCTTTCTGGACCTGCCGGAGGCGTTTTCGACTGGATCGAGCGCCATGCCGCAGAAGAAAAATCCGGATCTGACTGAGCTGCTTCGCGGCAAATCCGCTCGTTTGTTCGGGGCTTCGGCTTCGTTGTCGATGCTTATCAAGGGTTTACCGCTCGCGTACAACAAAGATTTGCAGGAAGGGCAGGAGCCTGTTTTTGACGCTGCTGAGACGGTTCTGGCCATTCTCAACGTGCTTCCAGCGTTCACACGGTCGCTGCGATTCCGTCTTGATCGCATGGCTTATGCCGCGTCTACGGGTTACCTAAATGCCATGGCTGCAGCGACTTACCTATCAAATAAAGGAGTTCCCTTTCGGCGGGCGCATGAGCAGATCGGCCATGCGGTGCGACTCGGGATTGAGACCGGCCGTGAGCTTCAGGAACTTACGCTTGCGGAATTGCGCCAGTTTGGCCCGGCCTTCGAAGCGGATTTTTATCATGCGATCACGATGGAGGCGACTCTGGATTGCCATGACGTGATGGGCGGAACCGCACGAGTGCGCGTCGCGGCGGCCCTCGAAGCAGCGACTGAGCGCTTAGCATTGTGGCGATCTGAAGTCGCTCAACGTGCACAACCTAAAAGGGTTAATGTTGGCCCCTAGACCTCTTACAGGAGCAGCGAGCACGGTTGTGGCCGTGCGGGGCGGGGTCTTTGTGCGCGCCGCGAGGCTGCCGGATGCGGCAAATATCTTTGAGCTGGTGAGCTCGCTCTCGCATGACGGGACGTTGCTGCCGAGGAGCTATGCGGAGATCTGTGAGAATGTGCGGGACTTCGCTGTGGCTGAAGATGTGGATCGGCAGCTGCTGGGATGCGGTGCGCTTCACCTCTATGGTCCTCATCTGGCGGAGGTTAGGTCGATCATGGTGAAGCCGGAGGCGAAGGGCCATGGTGCCGGCGGAGCGCTGCTGCGAGCGCTTCTGGAAGAGGCTGACGTGCAGAAGGTCAGCTGTGTCTGTCTGTTCACGCGGATTCCGCAGTTCTTCCTTCACTATGACTTCAGAGTTGTTGACAGGACAGTACTTCCGGACAAGATCTACAAGGATTGCCAGACCTGCCCGCGCTTATACACGTGTGACGAGGTGGCGATGGTGCGAGGAGAGGTGCCGAAGATTTCGGTGCTTGGACCGACGACGTTTCCACGGCCGGTGCTGGTGAAGCT
Organism: uncultured Acidobacteriaceae bacterium; assembly: GCA_964242875.1. GTDB lineage: Bacteria > Acidobacteriota > Terriglobia > Terriglobales > Acidobacteriaceae > Edaphobacter. The sequence goes on along the minus strand of CAXTCB010000014.1, from coordinate 3,291 downwards.
GCAGGAAGGCACTGTGAAGAAGCCTCACTAAGCGGCTTGGGTGCGCTGTTTTGGTCGAGGTTAAGCGGGGTTTCGCGGAGGTTAAGGCCCGTTTTGCCGTGGTTTGGCCGATGTGTGATTTCCGCCGGCCGGAGAACCTTGCCTGGGTGCTTACCAGGTGTGAACGTAGCCCTTGCGCTCGCTGACTTCGAGTGCCGCTCTGAAGAGGTTGGAGAGGCGTTCGGCCGTGAGGAGCTCCTGCTTGGTCCCGTCTGCGGCAATGCGACCTGCCTGCATGAGGAGGACGCGGTTGATCTCCGGGATGATGTCGGCGGTGTGATGGGTGATGAGCAGGAGGGTGACACCGGTCTGCGCCAACTTCCGCAGAAGATTTCTGAGGTCCTGCTGCGCGGCGAGGTCGAGGGCATTCGAGGGCTCGTCCAGAAGGAGCATCTCGGCTGGCGCGGCATCCCTGTGCAGTGACGGGAGAGTTCCCTGCTGCTGCGCGGCGGCGCGGGAGCCGGCGAGGGCTCGGGCGATCATGATGCGGCGCTGCTGGCCGGCAGACATCTCTCCGACGGGCTGGTGGTGGAGGGCGGCGGCGCCAACCTGATCGAGCAACTGCTCGGCTCGCTCGCGCATGGGTGGCGTGACGATGAGGTTTGGCCAGAGCGTGGAGCTCGCGAAGAAGCCGGTGAGGACGGCGTCAAGACCGGTGGTTGTAAGGGTGGGTTTGCCGGGAAGCTCGGGGGAGACGACGCCGAGTCGCTGACGAAGCTGGGTGAGATCCCAGCGGGCACGGCCGAAGAGGTTGACGGAGGGGCGGGAGCCATCGGGGTTGATGGCGAGGGGATAGAGCTCGCAGGTGATGGTCTTGAGCAGGGTGGATTTGCCGCAGCCGTTCGGGCCGAGGATGGCGAGGTGCTCGCCGGCGGCGAGCGAGAGATGGATGTCAGTAAGGACGGTGCGGTGACCACGAACGACGTGGACGCGCTCGAGAGAGACGACGGAATCCGGCATGGTTCTATTCAGGATACCGGGTTGCCGGCACCGCGAAGGGTGGAAGAACGGCTATGCGAAATGGGGCCGGCCGTTGTGCCGTTCCCCCACCGATCGGTCACAGCCGATGTTGATCCGTCGCGTCGGTGAGACTGCCGTCGCTGCCGCAGCCTGGGTGCCATGCGGGACCGCGATTGATTTCTCTTCGGGATCAGTCAGACCTGCGCGACAGCGGGAACGGGTTGAGGAAGATGGCTCGGACGAAGGCGTTTGCGGAGAGGGTTTTCGAGTCCCAGGTAGACGCCGATCGACGCGAGCAGCACGGCGACCAGGTAGAGACCGATCACGAACGCGAGATGGGGCGATTGATCCAGGTGAAACGCAAAGACCATCAGAGCGATGGGAAATACATGCAGGAGATAGAGGCTGTAGCTGGCTTCACCAAGGAGGACGAGCGGCTTCGCAGCCAACAGGCCGCTCCAGACAGGCCGCGCGGCAAAGCCATAGATCAGCAGGGCGAAGGCAGGCCCGAGCAGGCCCGAGTGCATGACCGGGTACGGGATCCAGCGCTGGAAGATGACGCCGATGACGAGGAGACCGAGACCGGCGAGGACCGGCCAACTTCGCGGCTGAGAGCGGGCGCGTAAGAAGACCATGCCAGCTCCCATGCCGAGGAGAAACTCGGGAAGGCGAACCAGCGGATTGAACCGAACTACGTTGAGCCAGAAGAGGAAGTTGTCCTGGCTGTTGGGCCAGGCGGCGCCATCCGGCCGGCGCAGGAAGTAGGTGAAGGTGATGGAGAGGCTGAGAAGCCAGGCGCCCAGCAGCCAGAGGCGGAGAGCCTGGTTGCTGGTGCGCTCCAGCAGCGGTAACGCGAACGGGAAGACGAAGTAGAAGAAGACTTCAACCGAGAGGCTCCACGCGACGACGTTCCAGAAGAAGAGGTCACGGGGAAGCCAGGCCTCGAGAAGCAGGGGAAAGGAGGCGATGGCGACTGCGGGGGAGCCGTGCGTGAGACGAAGAATGGGAAGCATGCCCACGATGCTGGGCGCGGTGAGCAGGAGGGAGAAGAGATATGCCGGATAGACCCGGGCAAAGCGGGCCTGCCAGAAGCGCCGCTTTGAGACCGCGCGACCGGCATAGACATAGACGAGGATGAACCCGGAGAGAACGAAGAACAAGCTGACGCCAAGATAGCCGAGGCTGATGACGGCACGATAGAGGGCGGGACCGCCACGCCACAGACCGATCTCGCGGATGTGAAAGAGAACGATCCAGAGCGCGGCGAAGAAGCGCAACGAAGTCAGGGCGGGAATGCCGGGTCGAGCTGTGGCGAGTGAAGGCGTCATGGCGCGAAGCCTCTTCGAGAGAGAAGACGAGATCTGAGCTGGCCCGGTGGCTTAAAGAAAGCATGAAGCGACGGCCTGGGTCAACAGGAGAGTTACACAGTCCCGGCGTCAGACTTTGCGCGAGTTTGCCGGGATTCAATGGGCTCCCGAACTGGATGCCTTGCTGACGTCCGGGCTTCGACGAGATGAACGCGACGCTATTTGCGGTCCTCGTCCGATGGGGGTGCCTGTGCTGCTTTGACGTCCACCGCCCGGCGAGAGAGGACGCCGTCAGCGGCCGAGGCGTGCTCGATCATGAGCTGGTCGTAGACGCGCTGAAGGCTTCCCGGGCCGATGCTGACGTTGCCGCGGAAGGGGTTGTCGAGCGTGCCGATGAGGAAGACCATGAGGCCGAGCAGGGCGCTGAGCAGGGTGGTCATCCAGAAGTGCATGCGGAAGCTTGGAGTGTCAAAGAAGAGCGTGGCGGTGAGGGTGATAAGGCCACCGAGGATGACGAGCGACCAGAGCGATCGGGGCATGCCGCTGGTAACGCTTTCAAGCCGAGCGCGGCGCGCTTCGATGAGGGCGTTGAAGACACGATAGGCTTCGGCGGTGACGATCTTTTCGCGCTCTGTTCGGGGCTCGAAGCGGAGTAGATCCGCCTGGAAGACGTCCAGCAGCGGACCGGACCCGTAGGGCACGATTCCCTTTCGCTGCTGCGGCCAACTGACGTCGATGACCTGGCGGACGTAGGTGCGGAGATCGTTGTCCAGCACGGTGCGGAGCGGCTCGGGAAAGCTGTTGACGTCGCGGTAGAGGCTGGCGATGCGCTGCGACTCGACGTCGACTTTATCCTGCGTGGAGGAGTAGTTGGTCCAGGTGGCGACGGCGAGAAGACCGAGGGTGATGCCGTAGAAGACGGTGATTGCCGCGAGAAAGTAGCTGACGATGTCGTTATGGGAGTGATCGACTTTGTGCTGTCTGC
>CAXTCB010000013.1:0-46027 GCA_964242875.1 uncultured Acidobacteriaceae bacterium | reverse complement strand
TCCCCCACACCCCCCCGCTCCCGAACTCCATCTTTAAGCCCTGTGCCCTAAGCCCTGTGCCCTAAGCCCATTCTTAAACCCGATTTGCTAAACCTGCTCCCTGCTTTTCCACCGGCTGTGTCTGCAGCTTCTTCACCGTGTAGTCCAGTCCCTGCACCCAGGTCAACCCCTTGGCGCGCGCCTCGGACATGCATCGGTTGAACGCCGTATAGTCTCCGTTCGTCTGACCGGAGGCCTGCAGCGCGTTGAAAAGAAGGTTGTGTTTGCTCGAGGAAAAGCGGCCGGAGGAGTTCATAGCGAGCACAGTAGCAGCGTGGCTTCGCGCAAGCGATGGCACAAAGGAGGGATCATTGCCTCCCTCCTCCCATTGCACGGCTGCTGCCAAAGTGCCTCCCAGCCTCAAAATCAGCATTTGCAAAAATCTGCACAGAAGGCGATCAAAGATACATTTCGGGCGAAAGTCAAAGAAGTTGCTCGCCGCAGCTACCACCGAAGTGGCACAACGCCCCACTTCAAATCGATTGTGGGAGGTGTCGCGTTGTGAAACCCTCAGGTTACGTTTGACGACAACGAACGGTGACCAGTAATCAAACGAACTCCAGCGTCAACCACGGGCTTGTACTTCATGCTTCCTTCGGGCAATACGCACTTCGTTCCGGCACAAATCGATCGGCTTCTCAAGCGCGGCATGCAGGGGCTTCACTTTCCGGCGGAACTGGAACTTCAGTTCGAACGCGAGAGCGGCGCGCCCCGGGCTCGGCGTCTCTGGCGCGAAGGTCTCATCTCCATCGCTGCCTTCAACGTTTTCTATCTCGGGGAGTGGCTGCTTACCCGACAGATCTCGAACGAAGAGCTCACCATACAGCTTGGGCTCATTACGCCGCTCTGCCTCCTCGTCAATCTGCTGATGCGCTTCAATCCTCCGCGCTGGCTGCGCGAAGGCAGCATCTCGTTCATGGCCTGTCTTATCGCCTGCTCCTACCTCTATCTACAGGTGGGTAAGGGACAGGTTGCCAGCGCCTTCACGCTCGTGGGCGTGATCGTTACGGCCATGTTCGCCGCAGTCGTCATGCGCCTTCGCTTCTACTTTGCCCTGGTCGCTTCAATCGTCACCATCCTGGCGGGAACCACGTATCTCCTTGTGGAACGATCCCTCAAGCTCGACGACAAGATTACCGGGCTCGCGCTCATGAGCATCGCGATCGCCATCGCCATGATGTCGAATTACAGCCTCGAGCGCGAAGAGCGTCTGGGCTATCTGCGCTTTCTCCAGAGCGAAGCGCATCGCCTGGAGATCTCCGAGATGAACTCCCGTCTCGCCCTTCTCTCCTCGACCGATAAACTCACCTCACTGCCCAATCGCCGTACCTACGAGGAACACTTTGAGCGGATGTGGGAGGAAGCCATCACGCACGGCACACCCCTTGCGCTGATCATGATCGACGTCGATCACTTCAAGGTCTTGAACGATGTGCGCGGTCACAGCTACGGTGACGAAGTGCTGCGTCGCGTCGGTTCGCTCCTGCCACAGGCGCTGCGTTCCACCGCGGACTTCGCGGCCCGCTTCGGAGGCGAAGAGTTCGTCGTCCTTCTGCCCAGAACGGATCGCGAAAGCGCGGAGCGCGTCGCCGAACGTATCCGTGCACTGATCGAAATGGCAGGGTCGCCCCCGCAGGCTCTGCTCCCCGAAACCGAATGCCTCATGTGGGTCACCGCCAGCTGCGGCATCTCGACCTGCGTTCCCGTGCCCCGCCTGCAACCGGAACTCCTGCTCGAAACAGCAGATAAAGCCCTCTATCGGGCCAAAGCCGAAGGCCGCAACCGCGTCTGCTATCGCCCGCTCGAACCCCGCAATGAAGAGGTGCGCATCCCGATCACCGGCCACGTCGCCTGATCAGCCCTGCCTCCTGCCTGCACTCCAGCTCCGTTTCCTGTCACGGACAGGCACCGGCCTCTTGCTCTGGCAGTCTGCTCAGGCACATCTGCTTTAGCACTCCATGCCTTCCGCCACCGCCAGGCTTGGCTCGCTTCGCTTGCTTTGGAGCGGGAGACGGGGATCGAACCCGCAACCAACGGCTTGGGAAGCCGCTACTCTACCATTGAGCTACTCCCGCTTAGGAGTGCATCCAGTATAGCTGGGAGACACGCTCATGGCTGAAGTCGCCGGGGTTCAAGTTCGCCATCAGGTCCGCAACCGACCTTCAGCTCTCCTGCTTTCATGGCTCCTGCTGCTTCTTCCGCTCCTGCTCGCCCCGCGATCTCTCTTCGCCAGTCCCTCGGGAGATCTCAGCGCCTGGCTCAAAGCACAGGATGCAACTCTCGGATCCGCCGCCGGAACGATCGTTATCGATCATCCCGGCCGCATCGAGGCTCCGCTCACCCTCGGCGCCGGCCATAATCTCTCCGTGCTCGCGCCGCTTGACTGGGCAGCCACCATCCGCCTCTCCGGTAGCAACGCGGTCCAGTGCGCCTCCGCTGCTCCCATCACCGCGCATCTCGCCCCGTTCCTCATGCCCGGCAAGGTTGGCATGCTTCTGCTCGCGGAGTCCGTCGCTCACGTTCGTGTCTCCGGCTGCTCCGTCACCTCCGCCACGTCAGCCCTCCTTCTCGCCGGCTACCCCGTCTCAGATGTCGATCTCACGGGAAACACCCTCACCGGCGTGATGCTGCTCTTCGTGGATGGCGCTCCCGGATCAAGCCAGAGATTAACCCTCTCCAAAAACGTCGTTACCTCCACCAAACCCTTCTCCACCTACGCAGGAGTGCAGCTTAACTTCGCTAAATTCGTCACCGTAACGGGCAATACCTTCACCAATCTCCTGCACGGTGCCATGTGGTGGGGCGGCGATTCCGGCGCTCCCGGGGCCACGTTGCAGCAGGTCACAGGTGCCGGCTCCATGACGTTTATCGGCAATCAATGCAAGAACATAGGCGGCGCCTGCATCTGGGGTTCCATGGGCTCCGACATTGTTATCCGCGACAACTCTGCTGACGGCTGCGGCGATGTCTGCTTCGATACCGAAGGCGGGCTCCGGACGCAGATCGTTGACAACACAGCACTTAACTGCCAGAACGGATGCGCCGCGATCTTCTTCTTCACCGATCAGACCACGATTTCGGGCAATCACTTCCGCGCCCAGGCCCCGGGCGGCGGTCTGATCTTCATCAAAAACAGCTCGCAAGACCCGTCCAGACACGACCATATCTCCATGACGAACAATGAGTTACGGTGCGAGCCGACACCGTGCCGCGCGGTCTACCAGGAGGCCGCTGGGGGGATGGATTTTGTCGGGAATGAGGTGAGGAATGGGGTGTGGCTGCCGGTCGGATATGCTCGGGAGGTAAAGATCGCGAACAACCATCTCGTTTATGATCAACCACTTACAGGCGTTTCCGCAGCGATCCTGGCGCCTTCGGTGATCGGCGGCACGGCGCTTGAGGTGACCGGAAACCGGATCGAATCCAACGCGCCGCAGGCGCCCGGAACTGCTTGTATTGCAGCAAGTTGGAGCGATTTCAACGCGACGGACACGCACCTGATCGCAGGGAATACGTGTGCCGGGACAAACCCGTTTTCGCTGGGGTTAAGCGTACTTTCGGCCGGGCAAAACCCCGGTTTGGTGGGGGTCTGGATCCTGAGTGCGAACCACTTCGGTTCCGGCTCGATTCAGCACCTCGCCAAGACTCCGAACGAGCGCTACTTCGATCTGGGCCAGTGCGGATCAACCGGCTGCCAGGTGAACCAGCAGGCAGTGAACGCGGTGCGAGCGCTCCAGGGTTGCAGCGGAGGTGCTCCAGCTGCGAAATCCGGAACGATCCCGGTCTGTCTGGGCGGCGTACGAGGTTGGGGGTTGGTTCCGCTGCCGCGATAGATGGCGCAGCAGGTGGCGGGATTACTTAGACTTAAGCCTGTACGAAGCGGCGTTTCGAGCAAGCGGCGTTTCGAGCAAGCAGCGAGCCGCTCAACTGACGAGGACCACAACAAGGCCTTCCCTCCGGGGAAGGCCTTGTTGTGTCTGGAAGGAGAGACACATGCAGTTAACGACGAAGGAAGGTGCCAGCCGAACGGACCTGATTGCATTTGCGCTGCTGGTGTTGGCGGTGCTGACTGCGATGGTGGCCTTTGCCCTGGGGCGGAATGATCCCTCGGTGCGGACGGCGGTGCTGTTGTGCGTGACGAACCTGGTGACGGCGCTGTCGAGTATCGCAGCGACGTTGCTGGTGGGAAAGGCGGGAACGACGCACCAGGTGGAGACGAAGGAACCAGCCAAGCTGACGACAGCGGAGAGCCAGACGACGTCTGTGCAGCCGCTGAACGAAGAGACGAATGCGACAACAACGCAGGGGAGAGGGCAAGAACGATGAGCACACCCACGATGAACTTTGATCCAACGCTGCATGCGACGGCCACCGGGACAGGAACGAACGGGGGAACGACGGCCGGCCCGGTGACCACGCAACCGACGGCATCAACAGGTCTTTCCGGTACGGCTCCCATCGTGGCAGGGGGCGGCGTGAAGAGCACGGCAGGAACGGGCTCGCTCGCTTCCTTCAATGGGTTCCTGAAGACGGCGGGGCGTGTGGCGGGCGTGGTGCTATCGGAGATTGTGAAGTTCGTGGTTCCGATGGCGCAGGTGGCGGCGGTGGCTGACCCGGCCGCCGCGCCGGCACTCGCGGCGTTCACGACGTCGCTGCAACTGGTGCAGACAGCGGTGGTCAGCGCACAGCAACGATGGGCAGGGGAGGGATCGGCGGCAAACACACAGAAGCTGGCTGACGTGCTGGCGACAGTTGAACAGCCGGTAGTCCTGATGTTTGCGCAAGCGGGATTGTCTGTCGATAGTGCGTACGTGACCAATCTGATCAACGGAGTGGTGGCGATTCTGAACGCACAGCCTGCGGTGGTCCTGCAGGGAGTGACGACGAAGTAGGACGAGGGAGGACTGAGTGCGGGTGGGCACCCGGTCTCGCTCGATGGGCGCATGGGCGAGATGCGGGTGACTGCCCGGACGAAACAAATGCTGAGGGAGCAGGCGCTATTTCGGGTAACGTGGGGACACGAAATGACAACGGAAACCAACCGGGAGGGACGGCTAACGAAGGGATCCTTCGATGTGCCGACGTTGCTGGCGTTCTTTGCGATTTACGTGGTGTGGGGAACGACGTTTCTGGCGATTCGGGTGGCAGTGGCGGAGGTGCCACCGCTGTTTGCGGCGGGAACGCGCTTTTTTGCAGCCGGTGTGCTGCTGTATGGCGTGATGCGGCTGCGCGGAGAGGCGCGGCCGAGCGCGCGCGAGTGGCGCAGCCTGGCGGCGATGGGATCGCTGATGTTTGTGTTCGAGTATGGGCCGCTGTTCTGGGCGGAGAAGTATGTGCCGTCGGGCATTGCCGCGGTGCTGCTGGCGACGCTCCCGCTTGATACGCTGTTGCTGGAGATGCTGGTGTTTCGGCAGCAGAGGTTTCGCTGGGGGCCGTTGCTGGCGACGCTGCTGGGCTTTGGCGGCGTGGTGGTGCTGCTGCTGCCGAACGGAGGTCAGCAGTTTCCGCTGGTTCCATGTCTGGCGATTCTGGCGGGAGCGGCGAGCTGGTCTACGGGGTCGGTGTTAAGCCGATCGTTGCCGCTGCCGCCGTCGCGGCCGCTGACGGCAGGCGCAACGATGATGCTTGGTGGAGGAGTGCTGCTGACGATCTCTGGACTGGCGGGCGAGCTGCGCCCGTTTCCCCATGTGTCCCTGCGGGCGGGACTGGCGCTGCTTTACCTGGTTGTTTTTGGCTCCCTAGTGGGGTTTACGGCGTTTGTGTGGCTGCTTGCACGCATGCCGGCGGCGCGGGTGGCGAGCCATGCATATGTAAATCCCGTAGTCGCTGTCGCGTTGGGATATTTCCTGGTCGGAGAGCGGGTTACGGGACGCATGTTCGTGGGGGCCGGCATCGTTGTCTTAAGCGTGTACCTGATTTTGTCCTTACGGAAAGATGACGCGGCGCCGAAGCCGGCGACCTAGGTGGGATTGATGCAGGCCTCGGGTTACTCTCACAGGAGAGTTGCCCCAAGGAGCTAATGGAATGGTTGCAGAAAACCAACAGTATCTGCCGTATGCGCCGTCAGTAGAACAGCCGGCGGCGGATGAGCCTGTGATCTTCGACGAGCTATCGCGCACTATGCAACACATTACGCGAAGCATGGCGAGCCGCTACCGGCACGCGTATCGGCCGGTGCATGCGAAGTCGCATGGCGTGCTGGTGGGCACGCTGGAGGTGCTGCCGAACCTGCCGGAGACGCTGGCGCAGGGATTGTTCGCCCACGCAGCTGATTATCCGGTAATCCTGCGGTTCTCGACGAACCCCGGCGACATGCTGGCAGATAACGTGTCCAGCCCGCGAGGACTGGCGCTGAAGGTGCTGAACGTGAATGGCGAGCGAGTGGCGAATGACGCGGATGGCTCGACGCAGGACTTTGTGTGCATCAACACGAACGTGTTTGGAGCCCCGGATGCGGCAGCATTTCTCAAGCAGATCAAGCTGTTCGACAAGAACCTGGAGACGTCGGAAGGCGTGAAGCACGCTGTGAGCGTGGCGGCCCGAGCGACCAATGCTGTGTTGAAGGCGGTGCACCTGGAGTCAGGCACGCTCGAAGGCATCGGGGCCGCGTCGACCCATATTCTGGGTGAGAGTTTTTCGACCGTCGCGCCCCTGCGATACGGGAACTATGTGGCGAAGATCGGGTTTGCGCCGGGGTCGGAGAGCCTGAAGAAGCTGACGGGCGAGTCGGTTGATTTGAGCGCCAGCTATAACGCACTTGAGGAGTTGATCAAGACGTTCTTCCGGCACGAGACGGCGGTGTGGGACGTGAAGGTGCAGCTTGCTCTGGATGACTCAGACAAGGACGACAAGGACCGGGAGTTCCCGATCGAGAAGGCGGACGTGAAGTGGCCGGAGGAGAAGAGTCCGTGGCAGACGGTTGCGCGTATCACGGTGCTGCCGCAGGACACGTACTCCGACGCTCGGCAGACGTTCGTAGACGAGCGGCTGTCGTTCAGCCCGTGGCACGCGCTGGCGGCGCACCGGCCGCTGGGCGGGATTATGCGATCGCGGCTGAAGGCGTATGAGGAGGCGATCAAATACCGGGCGCAGCGGAACGAGCGCGAGCGGGCGGAGCCGCAGTCGATCGATGAGGTTCCGGCCTAGACCGGAAAGGAGAAGGGCCCGGCTGATGGCCGGGCCCCTCCTTCTGCTTGCAGGAGCCTGTTAGCGCTGGGCGACGGTGGTCTTCGCTGCAGAGCCGGGCTTGGTCATCTGCTCGAGAGCGAGCGCTTCGGGCATGAAGGTCATGGCCTTGGCGATCTGAGGGTCCCACTGCGCGCGAACCTTCAGGCCTTCCAGCTGACCGAACTGCGTGGTGAAGATCTCTGCCTTGATGCTGGAGACGAGCCAGTCTTTCACCGGGGCGATCTCCTTATCGGTGAAGTCGATGTTGTTGGCCTTGAGAAAGTCCTTGAACTGCTGCAGGACGGCGTCATCGACGACGAAGTCCTTGGACACAGTGCGATTGGCAAGATAATGCTTAGCGAAGTTGAAGAAGGCATAGTGCTGGAGCAGGCTGTTCTGGAAGTTGGTCGCGACAGGATTGTCGATCTTCTCATCGGGCGTGATACCACCCCCGCCATACACGGTACGGCCACCATCGGTGAGCTTGACTTCGCGATTTTTGGCGTCAGCCGGCGCGGTTTTGTTGTCGCGAACGAAGTAGTAGTCGTAGAGCGAGACGTGGTCGTAGTTGCGCTGGATGAGGCGGCCGGAGGGCGTGTAGTAGTGGTAAGTGGTGAGGGCGAGGCCGGTGTCATCGGTGATCTGGAAGACGGTCTGAACGAGGCCCTTGCCGAACGTCGTTTCGCCGACGATGAGGGCGCGATCATGATCCTGGAGGGCACCAGAGACGATCTCAGCGGCCGACGCGGTGTTGCGATTGACCAGGACGACGATAGGGTACTTCGCGCCTGTCTCTCCACGAGAGGCGCGGTAGACCTGGTCGGGGAAGGCCCGGCCCTTCTGTGAGACGACGATCTGGCCGCGCTGCAGGAATTTGTCACTCATATTGACGGCTTCGTTGAGGAGGCCGCCGGGGTTGGCGCGGAGATCGATCACGAGGCCTTGCAGGGGCGCGGTCTTCTGGAATTTGTCGAGGGCATCGCCGACCTCGCGGCTGGTGGTCTCCATGAACTGGGTGACATGCATGTAGCCAACGCCGGGTTTGATCAGAAAGGCCAGGTCCACGGAGTTGCGGGGGATCTCGTCGCGGACGAGATCGAAGACCATGGGTTTATCGGTGCCTTCGCGGCTGATGGTGACCTGTACGTGAGTATTGCGCGGGCCTTTGAGCAGCGACGCGACGGCGGTAGAGTCCATGCCCATGGTGGTCTTGCCATCGATGGAGACGATGACGTCGCCCGGGCGCAGACCGGCTTTATAGGAGGGAGTGCCCTCGAAGGGGGCGAGAACGACGATTTTGGTGGTGCCGTTCTTATCCGGCTGAGGCTGAATGCTCATGCCGACGCCGTAGTATTTGCCATGCTGATCTTCGCGCATCTGGGCGAAGGCTTTGGGGTCGTAGAAGTTGGAGTGGGGATCCAAGGTGTGGAGCATGGCCGGGATGGCGCCGTCGTAGATGGCCTTGTCGGGTTTGTCGCCGGTGAGCTTCTCGGCGTAGTTCTGCTCGACGATGGAGTAGACGTCGGTAAAGTTGTGGAGGGAGTCGCGAAGGGTGTTCTCGTCGGAGGCGGACTGAGCGGCGACGCGCTGGCTGATGAGTGCGCCTGCGCCGGCACAGGTGCCGAGGAAGATGGTAGCGGAGAGAAGGGCGCGACGAGTGCGGGGTGCCATAGGCGTTTGGATGACCTCAGGGTGGTGCAAGGTGCGCGCGTGGGCGCGCGGGACGGAAAGAAAGCGCGGGCTCGCCGGAGATTTGGACGGAGTATAGCACTCGAAGGTGAGCGGGAGAGGTGCTGCGAAGGTGGGATGGTGATTGCCGGTCTCGCAGATTTGCGTGCCGCGCAGTTAGAATGGTGGCATCGGCTATCGACCTTTCTATGGGCAGGTCTAACCGGAGGGCGGGGCGCGTGATGGCGCCGGCACCGGATGTGAGTGAGATGCGAGAGTTGGTGATGATGTCGGCAGGATGCAAGGTTCGCAAAGCGTGGGTGAGTGGTGTGGTGGCGGTAGCAGCCCTGGCGGTGCCGGTCTGGTCGCAGACGCCGCGGTATCAAAGTCCGTATGGTGCGGGCCAGCAGGCGCCTGCAGCGCCACCGGCCGCGTTGCCGACGCCTGCGCCGATTACGCCGAATGGGGCCGTCGTTGAGGATGTGATCGCGCGGGTCAATGATCAGATCATCAATCGCAGCGACGTGGAACGGTCGCAACAGCAGATGCAGCAGGAGATCCAGCAGCAGAATCTGCCGCCTGCGGAGGCGGAGCAGCGACAGAAGGATATGCTGCGCGACATGATCGATCAGCAGTTGCTGCTGAGCAAGGCAAAAGAACTCGGGCTAAATGCGGACGCCGAGGTGATTCGACGGCTGGATGAGATCCGGAAGCAGAATCACCTGGATACGATGGAAGATCTGGAGAAGTCCGCGCGACAACAGGGTGTGAACTTTGAAGATTTCAAAGCCAATATCAAGAATGGCGTACTGACACAGCAGGTAGTGCGTGACGAGGTGGGTCGCCGCCTGCAGCCGACGCAAGGGGCGGAGCAGGCGTACTACACGGCGCATAAGCAGGAGTTTGAGCAGCCGGAGCAGGTGCGGCTGAGCGAGATTCTGATACCGACACCGGCGGATGCTACGGAAGCGCAGGTGGCACAGGCGCAGAGCAAGGCTGAGGGAATAGACACCAAGCTGAAGGCGGGTGGGGATTTCGCCGCGCTTGCGAAGGAGAACTCCGGTGGCCAGACGGCGCAGACGGGCGGCGATCTTGGCTTGTGGAAACGAGGCGGCCTGGCAAAGGTGATTGAGGATCAGGCGTTTCCGTTGAAGGTGGGGCAGATCACGTCGCCGATTCGGACGCGGCAGGGATTCATTATCCTGAAGGTCACAGACCGACAAGAGGCTGGTGTTCCAACGCTGAAGCAGGTTGAGCCGCAGATTCAGGAGGCGCTCTACATGCAGCAGATGCAGCCAGCGTTGCGCGCTTATCTGACCAGGTTGCGGGAAGAGGCTTCGATGGATGTGAAGCCGGGGTTTGTGGATTCAGGAGCGAGCCCGCGACAGACGAAGTTCATTTACACGGCCTACTCGGCGCCGGTGCCCAAGAAGAAGAAAGTCTTGCAAAAGGCGCGATTCGACCGTGACCACTCGATTGCGCCGAAGACGGCGGCGAACGGGATGGCGCCTCTGCCGGCAGGCGTCGCACCCTCGGTGATCGATCGAAAGGTAAGTGGGGCGGCACCCCTGCCGGGAACGACGGCCGCAGTGGCGGCAGCGGCGAACGCAGCACCCTCCACCAACAGCGCGACGAGCATCTCCGCGGCGCCAACGACCAACACGGGTAAGGCGCGGCTGGTCGCAACCAAGAGCGGAAAAGAGAAGAAGGTCCGGCGAGAAAAGATCCGATTCGGACAGGCGCCGCGGACGGCACTGCCGGCCGGCCCTGCGGAGGTTGCGAGTGGATCGGATGTCGGGGCCGGGGCACAATCGGCAGCGGTCACTCCGGGCGGAACGATGGAGAACCTAGGCAAGCCGAACCAGGGCGGAGATGTGGCGCCAGGTGTTGCCATGGCTCCTACCGAGGTTGCGACGGAGGTCGCGCCGGCAGCAGACGTAGATCCTTTGGCGCCAAAGGCGCTGAATAACGGGAAGACCCGCTTCAGCTCGCGAGACAAGGAGTTTCGAGCGGACAAGGAAGCGGCAAAGCAGGCGAAGGTGAAGGAGAAGATCGCGGCGACGCCGGCCGGCCCGGACGTCGCGGAGGCGGCGACGCAGAACACGCAGGCTGCTCCTTTGGGGCTGAACGGCGATACCAAGAAGAAGATTAAGGTGAAGAGGGTGAAGGGCGCGGCGAAGGAGAGATTGCAGGAGAAGAAGCCTGAGGCAGCGCCCGCACCGGTAGACCCCACGGTGAGCCCGAACCTGCATGTGAGCCCAGCCGACACCACACCTGCCGCACCTCCGGCTGACGGAGGGACGACTCTGCCGCCGGCAGGAACACCACCGGGTGGCGGACTGCCGAACGGTCAACCTCTATCGCCGACGGGTGTTCCGGCTCCGGAGCCAAACGGGACGCCGGCTCCGCAGTAGGTTTTCGGGAGATGACGGACGCGCGAGAGGATGACCTCTCGCGCGTTTTTATTTGCCGGGTGGAAGAACGCTGATGGTGTGGAGCCAGGTTTCAACCAACGTGGGCCAGTGGGTGACGGGGAGAGCCGTGGGGCGCAGGCCGTAGCCGTGGCCGCCATCGGCGAAGATATGAAGCTCGGCGGGGACGTGGGCGGCTTTGAGCTGGAGAAACCAGGTCGTTGCATTCTCGACATGGACAGGGTCGTCTTCAGCTTGCAGGAGGAAGGTTGGCGGGGTGTCTCGAGTGGGACTCAGGTCGGCATTGTTGCCGAAGCTGACGCTCGGCTCCTGATTGGGCTGGGGCACGGTGGGCGAGAGGTAACCCGGGTAGATGATGACGGCGAAGTCCGGGCGGGAGGAGGCCTGGTCGGCGGCATCGAGGCTGGTGTAAAGGCGCTGGCCGAAGTGGGTGCTGAGGGCAGCGGCGAGATGGCCGCCGGCGGAGAAGCCAAGAACGCCGATGCGGTGTGGATCGATGTGGAGATCGGCAGCGTGAGCGCGGACAAGCGACAGGGATCGCTGGGCGTCTTCGAGGGCGGCGTTCGATTTTGGATAGGGGCCGGTGTCAGGGACGCGGTACTTGAGGACCAGGCAGGTGATGTTGAGGCCGTTGAGCCACTGGCAGACCTCGGTGCCTTCAAGGTCGATGGCAAGGATGCTGTAGCCGCCACCGGGAAAGACGACGACCGCGGTGCCTGTGGGGTTGGAGGCGGGCTGGTAGACGGTCAGGGTAGGGATGGAGACGTGACCGAGGCGGATGAGCGGGCGGCCGGCGACGAGGTTGTCTTTGGGGGTGGTGGTGTCGGCTTCGGGAGTGGAAGAGGGAGAAGCATCGGGCGGGGTTCCAGGCCAGAGCGTGATGGTGGGGCGGGACGCATCCGGCGGCCAAGCGTAGCTCTGGGCGAGGGCTGGGAGGGGAGCAAGGAGGAGAAGGGCGAGGGCGACTTTCAGCATGGGAGGCTCGTAAGGAAGATGCGGGTGATGATCGCAGGAAGGATGGAGCGTGGCAAGAGCGGTTCGGATCACAGGTCTCGCCACAGGCTATGCGCGGCAGCTGACGCGGAAGACGAATCGCGTGACCTGAGAGGCCGGCGGGGGAAAGGGCACGGTATTCTGGGTGGCGATGAAAGAGTTTTTTATTGCCGATGCGGCGAAGTTTGAGAATGCGCGGGTGGTGTCTTACTTCTCGCTGGTCACGGTGTCGGTCCGGGAGAAAAAGGGTGGTGGCGGCCAGTATCTGGCCCTGGTGCTGGGGGACAAGACCGGGCAGATGGAAGCGCGTATGTGGGAGGAGTTTGCGGACTCGATTGGAACCTGTAACGAAGGGTGTTACGTAAAGGTACAGGGGCAGATTTCGAAGTACCAGGGCAAATTTCAGATCACGCTCGAGAAGATGCGGCTCGCAGCGGCGGTCGAGGTGGAGGTTGCGGACTTTCTGCCGACGACGCGCTTTGATGTAGAGGCGATGTGGGGGGAGTTGCGAGGCTTCGTTTCAGCGTTTACGAATGAAGATCTGAAGCGGCTTGTGTTCGCGTTCCTGGATGACGAGGAGCTGGCGGCGGCGTACAAGAGTGCGCCGGCGGCGAAGCGGCTACACCATGCCTGGCTCGGTGGCTTGCTCGAGCATGTACTGGCGCTGGTGAAGATTTGCCGGGCGACAGCGCCGTTTTACCCCGAGGTGGATGCCGATCTGCTGGTGACGGGGGCCATCCTGCATGACATCGGCAAGGTGAAGGAGTTGAGCTGGGCCAACAGCTTCAGCTACACGATGGAAGGCCAGCTGGTGGGACACATCTCGATTGCGCAGCGCATGCTGGAGGAGAAGGTTCGTGGCCTGGGAGAGTTTCCAGAGCGGCTGCGGGTGCTGGTGGAGCACATGATCCTGAGCCACCACGGCAGGTATGAGTTTGGAAGTCCAAAGCTGCCGATGACGCCTGAGGCGATTCTGCTGAGTGCGCTCGATGATCTGGAGGCCAAGTTCGAGGCGATGCGGCGGGAGTTCGAGGGAGCGGCGGCGGCGGGGAAGAAGCCCGGGGAGCTGACGGACTGGGTGAGGAGCATGGAGCGGCCGCTGCTTAACTCGAAGGCGTACCTGAACGGTTGAATGTGCGTGTCAGGCATTCCGTCGTTGCTCTATGATTCCGCACATCACGGCATTGAGGAGAGCGGATGAGTGTACGAGGTGCGGGCGTGGTCTGGGGGTTGCTGCTGGGGGCGAGCGGCGCAATGACGGGAGCACAGATGCCGGCGATGCCGGATCCCACGATCCAGCAAACGTATGTGCTGCATCGGTCTTCCAGTCGCGAAGCCACGGGGGCGAATGCGGACGCGCGGACGGTGACGCCGGGGCAGACACTGACGGTGCTAGATACGGATGGGCCTGGTGAGGTGTCGCATATCTGGTTCACGATGGATGATGCGGAGCCGTTCTTTTTAAAGCGCGTGGTGCTGCGGATGTACTGGGATGGGGAGACGACGCCGAGTGTGGAGACGCCGATCGGTGATTTCTTCGGGTTGGGATTTGGGGATTACTATGCGTGGCAATCGGCGGTGTTGGAGGCGGGCGCGGACAAGGCGCTGAACTGCTGGTTTCGTATGCCGTACGGAAAGCATGCACGGATCACGGTGACGAATGAAGGCAAGAAGAGCCTGGATCATCTGTACTGGAATATCGATTACCGGGACGTGAAGGCGTTGCCGCAGGGATCGCTGTACTTTCATGCGCAATATCGGCAGGCGCAGCCGAATCATGGGTGGTCGAATGACTGGTACGAGAACGGCGACCCGAAGGTGAACTATCGACGCAACCTGGATGGCAAGGATGATTATGTCTGGGTGGAGGCTCAGGGGCACGGGCAGTTTGTAGGGGTAACGCTGAGCGTGCTGCAGAACCAGGATCAGTGGTGGGGTGAGGGTAATGATCGGTTCGAGATTGATGGGCGACCAGCCGAGGTAGGGACGGGTGGTGAGGACTACTTTCTGGGAGCGTGGGGGTACGGGACGGCACAGGTATTCCCGCTGCATGGAGCACCGGTGGTTGGCAAGGAGCTTGCGGGGTCACGATCGGCGATGTACCGGTTTCAACTGGATTCGCCGATGCCATTTACCAAGAGCTTCAAGGCGAGCATGGAGCATGGGCATGCGAATGTGCGCTCGGACAACTTCTACTCGGTGGCGTACTGGTACCAGGCCGAGCCGCATATGACGTTTCCACCGCTACCGGAGATGAATATGCGGATCCCGGCGATCCAGGCGGTGGGTGGTCCGGGCAATGATCCGGTGCCGGTGAAGGCGGGGGATCCGCAGCCGCGATAGGAGAAGCCCAGCATTTGCGAGAATGGAGGTTCATGCGAAGACCTCTTTTGGCGCTTGCGGTGGCGGCGTTTGGGATTGGAACGTCCGAGTTCATCATTATGGGTCTGCTGCCGGACCTGGCGCGAAGCTTCTCGGTGAGCATTCCAAAGGCGGGTGTGCTGGTCTCGGGCTATGCGTTGAGTGTGACCGTTGGATCGCCGATCATGGCGCTGGCGGTGGGACGGCTGAACCGAAAGACGGCGTTGCTGCTGCTGATGGGCGTGTTTGTGCTGGGGAACGCGATGTGCGCGGTCGCGCCTACCTTTGGGTTGCTGATGGCGGCGCGCGTGATTACCGCACTGTGCCATGGGGCTTTCTTTGGGATTGGCAGCATTGTGGCGGCGTCCGTGGTGCCGAAGGAGAAGCGGGCGCAGGCGATCACGATTATGTTCAGCGGGCTGACGCTGGCGAACGTGCTAGGGGTACCAGCGGGGACGGCACTGGGGCAGACCTTCGGCTGGCGAGCGGCGTTCCTGGCGATTGTGCCGATCGGCTTACTGGCTGGGGCGGCGGTGTGGACGATGGTGCCGCGGCAGGCACCGGAGGTGGTGCGGTTCCGGCATGAGTTGAAGGCTGTGCTGCGGCCGGGGGTGCAGTTGGTGCTGGCGCTGAGCACGTTGAGCTCGGTGGCGCTCTTTTGTGTTTTTACATATATCGCGCCGATGCTGGAGCAGGTGACGCGGCTTTCGGAGCACGCCGTGACGCTGGTGCTGGTGGTGTTCGGGATCGGGATCACGATCGGAACGCTGGCGGGTGGGCGATTGAGCGATTGGAAGCAGATTCCGACGATTCTGGGCGGGTTTGTGTTGCTGATCGCAATGCTGCTGACGATGCCGCTGGTTATGCGGGTGCCGTGGGCGATGGTGGCGCTTGTGTTTGCCTGGGGTGCGGTGAGTTTTGGGACGGGAGCACCGATGCAGGCGAGAATCGTGGACCAGGCGAAGGGAGCGCCGAATCTGGCGTCGACGCTGAACCAGGGAGCGTTCAACCTGGGCAATGCGATGGGAGCGAGCCTGGGTGGGCTGGTGCTCACGGCGGGGTACGGGTACGTGCGGTTGCCGGTTGCGGCGGCGGCGGTTGCGGCAATAGGACTGGGGGCGGCAGTGGTGGCGCGATGGATCGAGGGCCGGGAGAGAAGCCTGCTCTAGCTTGGAGGTGGAGTGGTCACAGCGAGAGGACTCCCGGGCATGCCATCGAGGAGAGCCGCAAGATCGCGCTTCAGGAAGGAGAGGCGTGCGCGGAAGTCATAGAGCATGGACTGCCGATCGTCGAGATCGCCGATGGAGAGGGTGACGTGGTCGCCGGGCCGACTGGCGAGGCGAGCGATCTTCTGGCGGCCGGCGGGTGACTCGGGCGAGGGGATGCGACCGACTTTCACCCATACCTGGAGGAGCCGTTGGGTGCGGGTGAGGTCGTCGCCGGGAGCGGAGCTTTCCATGAAGTTGGCGATTACGGCGGGATAGATGTTGTTGGGGTCGCCGGGAAGATTGAAGAGGCGCGCGAGCATATTGCTGGGGACATCCAGTTCGCCATGGCCGGAGTTGCGAACACCGAGACCAACTACGGAGAGCGCGGAGGTTGACGAGCCGGCGATGACGCCCAGGACGCCAGAGGCGCGGGTGTGCGTGGTGAGCCCGAGCGCGGCGCTCGCGGTGCCGACGCTGCCGCCGATGCCGATGCTGGCGAGGTTGAGCAGATCGATGGTGCGTTGGCGCCGGGCAGCGAGGAAGTTCTGGAGCTCGCGGGTTTCGGCGATCTCGACATCGATTTCGCCCATGGTGGCGTCGAGCTGGAGAGAGGCCGTGGTGACCTGCAGGAGAACCTGCTGGCGGAAGGCGAGGGTCTCATACGGGTTGACGGTGGCTGGCTGCCTTTGCTGGAGACGCTGCAGGTAGGGAAGCGCGCCGATCAGACGGGCGGTCTGGTCCGCCGGCATGATGGCCTCGGTGCTGGTGTCGAAGCGGGGCCGTTGCTGGGCAGGCGAGACGATGGCCAGCATAAAAAGGAGCGGAAGCAGCGCAGCGGGGGTGAGAAGCCGGCGTGGTTGCATGGACGCTAGTGTACGCATGGACCGGTGTGAGCGATGTGGGCATTCGGTGAGAGGTGATCGCGCCTTCGTTACAATCAAGGTTGGTGATTTTGCGCCGGATGAGCGCAATGATGGGGGATGATGCTGCGATTTTCTACGGCCGGTGAGAGCCATGGTGAGGCGCTGGTAGCGCTGGTGAGTGGCATGCCAGCGGGTGTGCCGATCGACCAGGAGTTTGTGAATCGAGAGCTGTGGCGGCGGCAGCAGGGGTATGGGCGCGGCGGACGGATGCGGATTGAGAAGGATGCGGCGCACATTCTGAGCGGGGTGCGACACGGGAAGACGATTGGTAGCCCCATTTCGATGACGCTGGCGAACAAGGATTGGAAGAACTGGGAAGAGATTCTGCCGGTGGGCGCGGGTGAGGCGGAGAAGCACAAGGCCGTGGCCTCGCCGCGACCTGGACACGCGGATCTGGCGGGAAGCTTGAAGTATGACTTTCCTGACGCGCGCTATGTGCTGGAGCGGGCGAGTGCACGCGAGAGCGCGGCGCGAGTGGCATGCGGGGCGATGGCAAAGCTGTTGCTACGGGAGCTGGGTGTGCTGGTGGGGAGTCACGTGATTCGGGTGGGCCGACAGGAGCTTGGGCGAGACGCGCGATGGGATGAGATTGCCGCCCTTGGCTTGAAGGAAGAGGTGATGCTGGGGTGTGTGGATCCCGAGGCGGAAGCTCGTATGAAGACCGAGGTGGACGGTGCGCTGCGGACGGGTGACACGATCGGCGGCGTGTTTGAGGTGGTGGTGCATGGTCTGCCGCCGGGTGTGGGTACGCATGTGAACTGGGATGAGCGGATGGATGGTCTGCTGGCGCAGGCGGTAATGAGTCTGCAGGCGGTGAAGGCGGTGGAGTTGGGCCGCGGGGTGACAGCGGCGGAGAGCCTGGGATCGACGGTGCACGATGCGATCGGGTACGCGGGTCAGGGTGCCGGAAGCGTGGGAGCCGACGATACGAACGGGAGTGATGGGCGGCGGTTTACACGTTTCTCGCGGGAGCGCAACAATGCGGGTGGCATCGAGGGCGGCATCTCGAACGGAGAGGATGTTGTGGTGCGCGGGTATCTGAAGCCGATCTCGACGCTGCGGCGGCCGCTCGAATCTGTGAGTTTCGAGACGCGCGAGCCGGTAAAGGCGGCCTATGAACGATCTGATGTGTGTGTCGTGCCAGCGGCTGGCGTGGCAGCGGAGGCGATGGTGGCCCTGACGATTGCGCGGCTGGTGATCGACAAGTTTGGCGGGGACTCATTGCGCGAGCTGCAGCGGAACTTCGCGGGTTACGCGGAGCAGATACGGGCATTTTGAACGCAAGTGTTGAAGTGTCGCGTTGAAAAAGATGACACGCGTCCCGTCAGGCTCGTTGATGGTGTGATGAAAAAGGCGTTTGTGGCCGGACGGCCGAAGGTGAGGGAGCAGGGCAGTGGTGAAAAAGGCGTTGAAGATTCATGAAGTGGTGAAATATCCGGAGCCGGTACTGGCACGGCGTGCCGACGAGGTCACGGCCTTCGACAAAGACCTGGCGGTACTGGTGGAGGAGATGTTCGACTCCATGTATGCGGCGCAGGGGATCGGGCTGGCGGCGCCGCAGATCTCGATCGGAAAGCGGATCGCTGTCATTGACGTGAGCTTCAAGAAGGATCCGAAGGAGAAGATCGCCCTGATTAATCCGGAGATCGTGGAGGGTACGGGCAAGCAGGTCGAAGAGGAAGGCTGTCTAAGCCTGCCGGAGATCCGCGAGAAGGTGCAGCGGTCGGCATGGGTGAAGGTACGGGCTCAGGATGTGCATGGTGACTGGTTCGAGGTAGAGGGTGAAGAGTTGCTGGCGCGTGCGCTGCAGCACGAGATTGATCATCTGGATGGCGTGCTCTTCATCGACCGGATCAGCCGGCTTAAGCGAGAGATGGTGCTGCGTAAGATCAAGAAGCTGCAGAAGAATGGGGAATGGTAGGGCTTCAAGACTCCGTGCGGCTCTGAACCATTTGGAAGGACCGAAGCTGCGGCGACGCAGTGGCACGAGATGGACTGAGGTGAATGGTTGAGGATTGTCTTCTGTGGAACGCCGGAGTTTGCGGTGCCGAGTTTACACGCGGTACTGGAGGCGGGGCACGAGATTTTGCTGGTTGTCACGCAGCCGGATCGTGCTGCCGGACGCGGTATGGAGATACAAGCCCCGGCGGTGAAGGTAGCAGCCCTCGAGAGGGGTCTGCGGGTCACACAACCGGAGCGGATCAAGCAGAATGCGGAGTTCAAGGCGAACCTGGAGTCTTTGCGACCCGACGTTATTGTAGTGGTCGCCTATGGGCGAATCATTCCTGATTGGATGCTGGGCCTGCCGCGGTATGGGAATGTAAACGTGCATGGGAGTCTGCTGCCGAAGTTTCGTGGAGCAGCGCCGATACAGTGGGCGGTGGCGCTTGGTGAGCGGGTGACTGGGGTGACCA
This sequence comes from uncultured Acidobacteriaceae bacterium, assembly GCA_964242875.1. Lineage (GTDB taxonomy): Bacteria > Acidobacteriota > Terriglobia > Terriglobales > Acidobacteriaceae > Edaphobacter. Next base: position 26,822 of record CAXTCB010000013.1, on the reverse strand, counting down.
CGATGCGGCTGGAATCAGGGTTGGACACGGGCCCGATGCTGCTGGCACGCGAGGTCTCGGTGCCGCATACGGCGATGGCGAGCGAAATGTTTCCCGTGCTGGCGGAGGTTGGGGCGGACCTGCTGGTGGAGACATTGCACGGGCTTGCGAGCGGAACAGTCCACGCTGTCGTCCAGGACCATGCACGGGCGACGCTGGCGCCGATGCTTACGCGCGAGGAGGGTCGGATCGACTTTGGCCGAGGCGCGACCGAGATCTGTAACCGGTGGCGTGGCTTTTATCCGTGGCCGGGAGCGCACACGACGTTTCGGGGCAAGAAGTTTATTGTGCATCGCATGTCCCCGGCGTTTCTGGAGGACTTGGACGAGCCGCTGGAGATGACACGCGAAGGGGAGCTGGTCGCAACCGGGGATCGAGTACTGGTGGTGTGTGGAGGAGTAACTGCGCTTGAACTGCACGAGGTCCAGATGGAAGGAAAGGCGCGCATGACGGCTGCAATGTTTCTGCATGGCTACCAGTTGAAGGGCGGTGAGCGCCTTGGCTGAGCGGCGGGACCCTGCGAGAGGGAAGAAGGGGGCAAGCCGCGGCATGCCGGCAGTCAAGGCCGTAGCCGTTCGTAACCCGGAGACGATCTCGCCTGCGCGCAGGGCGGCTTTTCGGGTGTTGCTTGAAGTCGGATCCGGGAGAGCGCACTCGGATGAGCTGCTGCACGCGGGCGGGCGAGGGGCAGCACTGGACGGGCTAAGCGAGGCGGATCGTAATCTTGCGACAGCTCTGGTGATGGGCGTCCTGCGTTGGCAGATTGCCCTCGATGCTCGGCTGAAGGTTCTCTTTTCTCGGCCTGACAGCGACGTCGTTGCGGAAGTCATGGTGGCGCTGCGAATGGGCGCGTTTCAGCTGCTGCATATGGATCGGATTCCGGCACACGCGGCGTTGAGTGAAAGTGTTGCGCTGGTGCGCGCGGCGGGACAGGAGTATGCGACGGGGATGGTGAATGCCGTGCTACGAAAGATTGCGGCCGGCGCAAAGACATCGCCGGCCAAGATCTTCGAAACAGTTCCGGCGATGGCCGAGCGTTTGGGCCATCCAGCGTGGCTGGTGGAGCGATGGGTTTCGCAGTACGGGCGGGAGACGGCGATAAAGGTGTGTGAGGCAGATCAGCACGAGCCAGTCTCGGCGAGTTTATTGGCTCCCTCAGAGTCTCTGCCTGTGATGGATGAGGGATCGCGGCTCGTGGCCGAACTCGCTGTGACCGGGCTGATAGCCACGGAGCAGCAAGCACTGCGGGTGTGGGATTGTTGTGCCGCGCCTGGCGGCAAGACGGCAGTTCTCGCATCGCGGCTGGCGGGAACGGAGATCCTGGCGACTGATGTGAGTGGGCGACGTTTGCGTGCGATGGAGGAGCGGCTCGGAGCGTTGGCGGTCAGCGCAGGGCTGGGTGGACGAGTTCGCTGTCTGGTTTCCGATGCAAGCGCCTTGCCCGCAGAAGAAGGCTCCTTTGATCTTGTGCTGTGCGATGTTCCCTGCAGCGGAACCGGGACACTGGGGCGCAATCCGGAGATCCGGTTTCGCCTCGCGGAAGCCGATCTGACGCGTCAGGCCGTGCGCCAACGGGAGATCCTACGGGGGGCGATGCGGCGAGTTGCTGACGGTGGACGTCTGGTTTATTCCACGTGCTCGTTGGAACCAGAGGAGTGTGAGCGCGTCGTTGATTTCGTGCTTGCAGAGAGTGTTTCTGAGTGGAAACGAGTCGACGTCAGCGACCTGCTGGAAGTGCTTCGCGAGCGTGACATACTTACGGGCTTGTTACCCGCCGCGGTGCGAGACGGTGCATTGCGGACGCTCTCGGGAGTTCACCCGGTGGATGGTTTTTACGCGGTGGTGTTGACGCGGGCTTAGTGCGCGACTGATAGGCGAATGGGCTCGCCGCGTGAGACGCGATGTCCGGTCTGAGGAGATTGTCCGGTGACCAGGACGAACGGCGAAATCTGAGCGACAGGGGCCGGTGTCTGGGAAGAAGTCGGTGCCTGTCCTGGGAAGAAGGAGTCGTGGTAGGCGGGGGCTGCGGGCGCTGCGGTTGGCGGCGGGGGAGGGATATCGGCGTAGACGCGTAGTCCGAGCTCGCGAGCCCTTGCCGAGGCTGCCGCGAGCGAGAGCCCGGTAAGGTTCGGAGTGACGAACGTCTGGGGGGCGGAGCTCAGCGGCTCGCTGAGAAGAAGACTTACGGAGGGCCGATCTACTCCTTCCGCGTTGGGGGGAGGAGTTTGCGCCAGGACCAGCCCGGCCTCTCCGGGCGCGGGGATTCCAGCGACGGCACCGACCTCCAACGAAGCCTTGCGGAGCGCCATGGATGCGGGCCGTTCCGCCTGGCCGACGACGTCGGGAATGGAAACCTGCTGGGGCCCGAGGCTTTCTGTGATGCGGATGGGCCACTCGTGACGCACTACGACGCCTGGCGCCGGGGACTGACCGAGGATGTGGCCCGATGCGATGGTCGTTGAATAAAAACGGTTCTCGAGACGCAGACTGAGGCCCAGGCGCCCTGCCGTGTGGGCGGCCTCTGCAAGGGTGAGACCGGTCAGCGGAGGAACTTCAACTTCGCTACCGTGAATCGCAAAGCGCATGGCGCCGAAGGCGGAAAGAAGCGCGACAGCGATCATGGCCATGGCGGTGAGGAGGATGGAGAAGAAGCGCTTCATGGACTAAAGGCAGGATACAGGCGAGAGACAGGAGGGTGGGAAAGCGTTTCGCGATGCTGCAGACCTACAGGCTACCGACGATTGTCTGTGGCAGGTTCAGGATGGATCAGCAGACGAGCAACTTCAGGGGAGTCGCGCTTGAACTCGGTTTCAAGACTGGTGATGAGTTCATGGACGCGAGCCATAGGAAGCTCATCGGGCAGGGTGCAGTGACAGGAGACCTGGATAAGGGACTCGTGATTGTGGGAGCCAGCCAGGCGCGTTACGAGAACATCGTGGATATCCAGGATGCCGGGAATGGTCGCTGCGAGACGGCGAAGTCGAATCTCGAGTTGTCGGTCTCGCTCCAGGGAGGAGGGTTGAGCGATGGTGGAGGGTTCGCTTTCAATGTGAGTGAGAATCGATCGAATCTCCGGAACTTCCTTGTGGATGTCGGCTTCCAGTTCCGTGACGAGGTCATGCGCTCTGCGCAGGGGCAGGGTCTCATCCACTTCAAGGTGTTGCTCAAGATAGAGGCCATCGGGATGCTTCTGCAGAGTCAGGTCGTGAATTGCGAGATTGGCTCTAGCCGCTACTGCTCGCACGCGATCATGAATGGTCTCGGTTTTGCTGGCAAGGGGGACTGAGTGGATGATGACATCGGCACCTGGCAGATGCCGCCCGACGGCCGCAGTGGCGGCTTGATTGATCTGTTCGGTACGTTGGAAGGTGAGGTTGCGTGGCATGCCGAGGGTAAGGTCGGCGAAGAAGCTGGGGCCGGACTGGCGGATGCGCAGGCGATCGACGCTTAGAACGCCGTCAATGGAGGCCAGTTCACGATTGAGGTCGCGGCGAATGTTAACCGGGGATCCATCCGGGCCGTGGCTTGGAGTGGCGTCAAGGAGGTTATCGATCGTCTGCCGGGCAAGTCGCCAGGTGACACGCAGAATGATACCGGAGACAGCAAGGGCGGCAATCGGGTCGGCTATCTCGAGACCTGTGATGTGAAGGCGCTCTCCCAGCCAGGTGGCAAGCAAGCCAAGCAGAACCGCGGTTGATGACCAGATATCTGTACTGAAGTGAACAGCATCTGCCTCGAGAGCGAGCGACTGATGTTCCCGGGCGATCTTGTGGAGTTTGCGAGCGCGAGAAAAGTCTACAGCGATGGAGAGAAGAAGAACGACGAAGGGCCACGGGCTAAGAGAGAGGGAGAGGTGCTCCCGGAAGAACAGACGTCGCACGGCTTCCGTAATGATCCATATGCTGGATCCGAGCATCAGTACGGTTTCCATGAAGGCGGAGAGACTTTCGATCTTTCCGTGCCCGTAGTTGTGCTCATCGTCAGCGGGCCGGTCAGCAACGCGTACGGAAAGAAGCGTGATGAATGCGGCGACCAGATCGATGGAGGAATGCGCTGCTTCGGACAGCATACCCAACGACCCGGTGAGGATGCCGGTAAGGAGTTTGAGCGCTGTGATGACCAACGCCGCGAGCAGGGAGAAGAGCGCAGCAGATCGCTTGGCGGAGCTTGCAGTCGTGACACTCGCCGACGCGTTCATAGGCTTGATGCTACATGGTCTCCGAGCCTGAGTGCGCTGTCATCAAGACCTGGAACCGCGATACAAGCCGGCAGTGCCGAAGGTGTAGCCGGTCCAGCGTGCGTCCGTGAAAGCGGCATTCTGCATAAGCGAGAGCATACGTGGCGGCCGGGGAAACCGCTCCACGGATGCGGGAAGATAGCGGTACGCAGCGGGAGCACCGGAGATGAGGCCACCCAGGGTTGGAAGGATCCGTTTGAAGTAGAGAGAGTAGAGCGCCCCCGTGAGACCGCCAGGCTGATTGCATTCGAGAATGGCGATCTCCCCGCCTGGTGCCAGGACACGATGCACCTCTTTGAGGCCATCTGCGTAGTTGGCCAGATTGCGAAAGCCAAAGGCAAAGGTGACGAGGTCAAACGAGCCGGCGGCAAAGGGAAGATGGAGAGCATCTGCTTCGATAAAGCGGGCGTTGGCTCGAGCGTGTTTCTGACGGGCCCGGGCAAGCATCTCCGGGGCGAAATCACCACCCACAATGGGCTCAGCCGGTACCGGGCGATAGTGGAGCAGCGCTGCGGTCATATCCCCGGTTCCGCAGCAGAGGTCCAGGACCCGAGCGCCCGGTCTCTGGAGAATCGGACGAAGCACGAGGGCGGCGCGACGCCACCATAGGCGATCCAGACCAAAGGAGAGCAGGTGATTGGCGCGGTCATACGTGGGTGCGATGGTATCGAACATCCGTTGCACGTTTGCGGCTGCATCGGTCTCCGTCTGCGTTCCTTCTGGCCGTGCCCCAGATGCGGGAGGGAGAGAGCTCACGCGGGCCTTCTTCGCAGGTTGCGGGAAAGCGCTTGCGCGTCCGCGAGGATGGATTCGGCGGCGAGCGCCAACTCGGAGGGTGTGACGTCGCGCACGGGGAGGACTGATCCGATTCTGGTAGGGAGGATGAACGAGAGAACGCCGGAACGGTTTTTCTTGTCGGACCCGGTTAGCGCGATCAGTTTTCGCGCTGTTGCGGAGAAGGCGGGCAGTGGGCCGTAGGTTTGGATTACAGCTTCGATCCGCTGGCCTTCGGAGGGGGCCAGGAGATCTCTTGCCACGGCGAGTCGCGCGGCGGCGATCATGCCCCAGCCGATCGCCTCGCCGTGCAGGAGCTGTTTGTAGCCGGTTGCGGCTTCGATGGCATGGCCGAGCGTATGGCCAAAGTTGAGGATCATGCGAAGTCCATGTTCGCGCTCGTCGGTGTCGACGACTTCAGCCTTGATGCGGACGCTGGAAGTGATGACGTGCGTGAGAGCCCGGGTGTGCGCCGGAGCTGTTGGGTCGAGAATTGTTGCGGCGTTCCTCTCCAGATAGTCGAACAACCTGGGGGAGCGGATTATGCCGGCTTTGACCGATTCCTGCAGACCTGCGCGAAGTTCGCGGGGAGGCAGGGTTGCTAAGAGGTCAGTGTCCGCGATGACGGCGAGCGGATGATGGAAGCTGCCGACCAGGTTTTTTCCCGAGAGGAGATTCACACCGGTCTTGCCGCCGATCGAGGAGTCGACTTGTGCCAGGAGGGTAGTGGGAACCTGAATGAAGTCGAGTCCGCGCATGTAGATGGCCGCCAGAAATCCCGTCACATCGCCAACGATGCCGCCTCCGAAGGCGATCAGAAGCGCGTCACGATCGGCACGCGCACGGGCAAGTTGCTCGGCAAGCCGCTCGACGGCGACAAGCCGTTTGTGTGGTTCGCCAGCAGGAAGAAAAAGGATCTCAGGTAGGTCATCCGGGGAAAAAGAAGCGAGAAAGCTGGTCGACCAGAGCTTCCAGATCTCGGGCGCCGTGATGACGAAGATCCTCGGAGAGCGGTGAGAGCTTACGCGAACGCGACGACTGAGCGAGGACAGAAGTCCACTGCCAACGTGAACCTCGTACTTTGCCGACGGCGTCGAAACGGGGATGGAAGGCACACTCGATGATATCGCGACGAGACGAGGAGGTCTGGGCGAAGACTCTTCCTGCAAGACCTTGTGATTCGCAGAAATCGACAGTTAGGGTGAGAAACTTCCTGCGTGATGCCCCTCAGGCTCTATGGCATTACCGGGTCGCGGAATTCAACTGTCCGCGAAGAGAAAGGAAGATGGTGAGGCCGAGAATGCACGCGATCACCCCTAGGGAGAGCAGGGGACCGACGATGATGCGTGGCTCCGCAAGCATTTTGAGAGACGCAAAAGCCAGCACGCCTCCTAAGCCGAAGCGCAGGTACCGTAATCGCGTGAGCCAGTGAGCAAGCAGGAAGAACAGAGAGCGAAGACCCATCACAGCCATGATGTTTGAGGTGTAGGCGAGAAAAGGATGGCGGGTGATGGAGAGTACGGCGGGGATCGAGTCGAGCGCAAAGACAAGGTCAGTGAATTCGATGGCGACCAGAGCGAGCGTAAGGATGGTGGCCATACGCCGGCCTTCTTCTTTGGCGAAGAAGCGGTCCTGCCGAAGGCTTACCGGATGCAGGCGTGAGAGCCAGCGGATCCAGGGTGGCGTACTTTCGGTCTCTCCGTCTTTTTTGGGAAGAACGAGCCTGACTGCGGCGATGAGAAGAACAGCCCCGAAGAGATAGCTGATCCACCCGAAGCGTGCCAGCAACTGCAGACCGGCTGCGATGAAGAGGCCGCGCATGAGGATTGCGCCCAGCACACCCCAGAAAAGAACGCGCGGGCGGTTCTCCTCGGCGATGCGAAAGACACCAAAGAGCAGAAGAAAGATGAAGAGATTGTCGACGGACAGGGCCTCTTCGATCGCGTAACCGGCCAGGTACTCGCTGGCGGCAACATGACCCAGGGAGCGATAGAGAAAGGCGGAGAATGCGATCGCCGCGGCCACCCAAAAGAACGTCGCCACGATCGCCGTGCGATGCGCACTGGCTGGCGTACGCTGCGGCGGCCGGTTTGCACGACGGCGTGCATACACGAACTCCGCCATGAGCAGAATCAGGAGAAAGACGTGGAAGCCGATCCAGAAAGAGATCGGGGTGGACAGAGGCATAGCTTTTAGGATGCGACTGCAATCGCATCTTTGGGGAAGATCGACTGCACGAAGCGGATTTATGCAGGAGAGATGGCTCTTCCTGTCGAGCCACGATATAGTTGCGTTCTCCCCGGAATGAGCTATGGAGCTAATTTCTGAAGCAGAAGTGACCTGAGGAGCGCATTGATGAAGATTCGTATTGGAGTTGCAACCGTACTCTGGGGCACCTTTGCGTCGGCAGTTGCCTTTGCGCAGGCACCGGCCGGTGCAACCGGACAATGTAAAGACAACAGCTACACAACAGCAGCGAAGAAGTGGCAGGCGTGTTCAGGACATAAGGGCGTGCAGACCTGGTACGCTGACGCCAAGTCTCCCGCTGCGCCCGCCACGGCGGCTGCTGGAAGCGCTCCGGCTGCGGTACTCGCGCCGGCTACAGCGTCAACCCCGTCGAAATCAAGTGCCCCATCCGCGGCCGCAGCAAAGGCGGCGCCTGCAACGGCAGCGGCGCCTGGTGGCGGCCCCGGCATGGTCTGGGTGAATACCGCGACGAAGGTGTACCACTGCCCGGGCGCAACGTTTTACGGGAAGACGAAAGAGGGCAAGTACATGACGGAAGCCGACGCAAAGAGTGCGGGTGCCCGGCCCGATCGCGGCAAAGCCTGTACAAAGTGACCGCCGGCGGCGAGTGCGGGTGGGCGTAGCCTGGGATCGGCGTTGTGGGCTAGTGATGTTGGTCGATAAGGGGAAGCATTGCCAGGAACAGATCCGCGGACGTCTGTAAAGATCGCGGGCTCACCTTATCGATCGTGTCCTGCTCCGTGTGGTGAAAGCCGCCTTCCGGATGCTCGGCCGTGGGTGGGCCGTAGTCAAGATCGATGATGTCGAGGGAGGGGACACCGCGTTTCACGAACGGGAGGTGGTCGTCTTCAACCTGAGTGGAATTTTTGAAAACGGACCCGCTGTGTCCGGTGTTTTTTGCGGCAGCAGGAAGAAGGTCGAGCAGCCAGGGCGTCGAGTTTGCGTCGCGGTCTATGTTGAGATCTTTGTCCCCGACCATGTCAGCCAGAAGGAAGGCTTTGATCTTCGGCAGCGTCCCATTCGAGGACCACTTAGCCGCGAGATGGCGCGATCCGTAGAGGGAGTCCGCCGCTGACCAGGACTGAATGGCCTCTTCGCCGTCAAAGAACACGAGCCACACAGAATAGCCTGCCGGTGGATGTTCTCGCAGGTAGGCACCAAGCTCGATGAGCAGGGCTGTTGTAGCAGCACCGTCATTCGCGCCGACGAAGTTTATGTCGCGTAGCGGATAGTTCGTTTCGTAGTGGGAACCGATGACGATGACGCCGTCCTTCTTGCCAGGATAACGGACGATCAGGTTCTGCATAGATAGCAGGCCGGCCGGTGTTGATGCCGAGAAGTTATCGACCTCGAAGTCGCCCCTGGCTGCTTCTGGTGCGAAGTGACTCTTGATGAAGTCCACTGCTTTTGCATGTCCGGGTGAGCCAACCCATCGCTTGGGAGCGGCGGCCAGATACTGTTTGGTGACGGTGTAAATGCTGTTTCCGTTGACACGAGGACCTGTCTGCGCGGTCGCCCTTGCTGCGCCGGAGACACAAGCAACTGTGACAAGCAGGCCAAAGAAGAAAGGGCGGAGGGAGATCATGCGGAGAGCTTGCTTCCTCGAGCCTTGCGGCGGGCTGGATGAACCACAAAGGCGGCTCCGACACCCAGCATGTACAGCACCAGCATGGGCGCAGCAAAGACACACATGCTGAGTGGGTCTGGCGTAGGACAGATGATCGCAGCAATGATAAAGATCACCAGTACGGCGTATCGGATGTGCCTGATCAGAAACTTGCCATCGACAATGCCAAAGAGGGCAAGAAAGAAGATGACGATAGGAAGTTCAAAGCAGACGCCCAGGCCCAGCACGATGGCAAGGAAGAAGTTGGTGTAGTCCTCAATGGTGAGGACTGCATTGAAGCGTTTGCCAAAGTCGCCGATGAGGACTCGTAACGCTCCGGGGAAGACATAGTGGTATCCGAACCAGGCCCCAGCGAAGAAGAGCAGGATCGTGACTGCCATGAATGGAATCACGTAGCGCCGCTCATGCTGGTACATGCCGGGTGAGATGAACAGCCAGACCTGATAGAGGATGAAGGGGCTTGCGAGAATGAAGCCGCCATAGAGCGCGGTTTTGAGATAGAGATTCAGCGGGTCTGTGGGATGGGTGTAGTTCAGAGCGATATGGAGCTTGTCGAGTGGCGCCTGAATGATGCCGTACAGCTGGACGTGAAAGGCATAGGCGACGCAGAAGCCCACAAGCAGGTAGATGGTGGAATGAATGAGCCGGCGACGAAGCTCGTCCAAATGCTCCATGAGGCTCATTCCCGGCAGATCAGCGCGATCCGTCACCGCTTGGCGAACATTGTCGATTACGTCAGCCATGATGAGCCGTCCCGGACTTCGCTTCTGGGTCAAGGCCGGGTGCTGCCGGTGCTTGTGGGATGGAGTCAAAGGCCTGAGCGACCCCTGAGTTGGTGCGACCCACTGGAAGACCGGTAGGCGGCGGCATCATAGCCAGATCGCCGGAGGTGGCAATCGGCAACGGTGCGGGGGGTGCGGCTTCTTCGGTGTGGCGGTAGCGGTCAGGCGCCTCCGGCGTCGTTTCGAGGGCGATTGTGTGCTCGGGGGGTGCCACTGACGATGCGTCGCCCTCCGAAAGGGGCTCGACGGTCGTCATCGGAGCGGGGGCTGAGAGCTTTGCGTGAGGATGTGGTTCGAGTTCCTCATGCGTGACCGGTAGCTCTGCTGCTGAAGTGGGCGCGGCGGCTTCCATCGCGGCAATCTGTTTTTGCCGTTCCGCCTGTTCAGAGATGCGCAATTCGTCCTCCATCTGCATGCGAAAGTCATTGGAGGCGCGGCGGAACTCGCCCATAAGCTTGCCGATCTGGCGGGCGAGTTCGGGAAGCTTTTTGGGGCCGAAGAGTAGCAGCGCGATGAAGAAGATGACGGCGCTGTCCTGAAAGCTCATAGAGACCCCATGATACGGGCTGAACAGAGGGTGGACAAATGGCACTGAGGGCAGGTCACGGTACCGGGTTGGTTCGATCGATGATTCGGTCCGGGCAGGTGGAACGTCTAAGCTGAAGATATGTGTGAGGTCGGGCCAATGAAGAAGACATTCACGATGGGGGAAGTACAGACGTTGTTACCCCTGCTGGAGGCGCTGATGGTGCGGGCACAGCAGGCGGGGCTAAAGGCTGGTGTTTTTGGGGCGGAGCTCGACGAACTGCGACAGAGGATCTTTGTGGCCGGGGGAATGCACGTCGACGTGACCGACGTGGCGCAGCAACGATCACAGCAGGCCGCGGCCCTTGAGGAAGCAAAGGCCATCGTCGCGGAGATCGGCGAGATCGGCGCCCAGCTTCATGATCTGAGTGAAGGTTTGCTGGATCTGCCTTATCGCGTCGACGGGCGCGAGGTCATGTTGTGTTGGAAGGTGGGGGAGACGACAGTCGGACACTGGCATGAAGACGCGGAAGAACCTGGCGATCGCCTGCCGTTGAACGAAGACTTTGGCCGTGGTGAGCGGGAGCGCTTGAACTGACGGTGATGCTGACATTTAGCGCTGATCTATTGAAATTATTCGGACGAGAATCTGGACGAGAGCGAGGACGAAAGCATGCGGCCGAGAGAAGCTGTAGAAGTCAGGCGGAAGAGGCTACTCGCGGGTCTCATGGTCACAGGTCTGCTGGGAACGACCGGATGCGGGGATTTCTTCACCAGCAATAACGGAACGGGCACTGGCACCGGGACCGGTGGGGGATCGACCTCCGGAGTCAATCGCGTCTATGTGCTGGCATCCACGACGAAGACGATTAGCGGCTTCACCATAGGATCGGGGACGCTGACGGCGGTGCCAGGCAATCCTCTCTCAGACTCTTTTGCGCCACAAGCAGCAGCGATCACGCCAAGCGGAGCCTACCTCTATGCTGCGGGCCCCGGCACCATCAATGTTTACACGGTGGCAAGCGACGGATCCCTCAGCCTTGGCACGGCTGTATACATCGCCAGCGTCGTCGCTCTGGCGATTTCACCGGACGGGCAGTGGATGTTCGGCCTGGACACGCTGAATCAAGTTCTAGACGAGTGGCAGATCAACTCCGATGGAACGCTATCAACCCTTACGCCGGTGTCCTTCAGTACGGCGGGCGGTGTGCTCACTCCGAGAGCGTTGGCCATCTCTCCCTCAGGAGCCTTTATCTTCGCTGCACTTGGGACCGCGGGTGAGGCTGCCTTCACACTCAACACCTCCACCGGCGTCGCTGTTCAGACACAGACCCTGCCCCCCGTTGATACGCAGACCAGTGATAGCGCGCTGGCCGTGAACTCGACGAGTACTCTCCTGTTTGTGGCCCGTAGCGGGGCGAATGGCGGGCTGAGCGTTTATACCATCGGGGCGAACGCTTCGCTCGCCGGTGTCGCCGGTTCACCATACGCCATTGGCACGGGCGCCAGTTCGGTGGCTCTAGAAGGTACTGGGAAGTACGTCTATGTTGCCAATCGCTCAGACTCGACAATCTCCGGTTTCCTGATTGGGACAGGGGGTGTGCTTAGCGCGCTTGCTGGTTCACCGTTCGCCGCCGGAACGCAGGTCACCTCGATAGGATTTGATACTTCAGGTTCGTTCATGGTCGCGGTGGCCCAGGGAGGATCGCCTGACGTCGCGTTGTACAGTCTTGATGCCACTGTTCCCGGTAAGTTGGATTCCGCGGCAACGAACTCAGTGGGAACATCGCCGACTGGCGCCTCTCTCGCCGTTCTGACGCGCTAGGCAGGCAGTGTCGTGCGGTGTTCGGTGGCGCGTCGCGAGGAAGAGATCACGATCCGCATCGTTATGATGGAGAAAAGGGCCTGCTGGCCGGTGGGTAGGCGCGCGATTAAGGGACAGGGACAGCACTTGGAAGGCGAACGGCGACTCGCGCCGCGATGGGTGAGAGCGTTGGCGGCTCTCGCAGTCCTTTCCGTGGGGTTTGGCTGTTCAGGGCTGCGCCCTAAGCCCTCTGAGAGCTATGTCTATGTTGACGCGAAGCAGACCTTCCTGCGAGATCGAGTCGCCGCTGTTTCCAACCGGACGGGGACCGTCAGCAATGGCGATCGGCTGGAGGTTCTGGAACACGGACGACGATTTCTCCGCGTCCGAACCGATAAAGGCGTTACGGGCTGGATTGATGAGAAGGCCGTGGTTTCGCAGAGTGTGTACGACGCGTTCGAAGGCATGAAGCGTCAGTTTGCCTTTCAGGTGCCCGTCGCGTCAGCGGTGGTGCGGGATGAGGTTTACCTGCATGTACTACCCGGACGTGATACGGACAAACTCTTCCGTTTAAATGAGGGCGACAAGCTGAAGCTGTTGCGGCGAGCAACGCTTCAAAAGGCACTGCCGCCTGGCCAGAAGGCGGCCCCTTTAGCTCCGGTTGTGCGCCGAGGCAAAAAGACGAAAGCGGTCGCGGAACCCGAGGTTGACCCCAATACGCCGGTTCCACCGCCAATGGAGGATTGGTGGCTGGTGCGGTTGTCGGATGGACGGACAGGGTGGCTCCTCAGTCGCATGATGGATGTGGACGCACCGGATTCGCTCACGCGGTACTCAGAGGGGCAACGGTTTGTAGGTGCATACGTTCTCCGAACAGTGAACGATCCGGACGCTCCGATGGAGGACAAGAATGTAGCGGAATGGCTCACGGTTCTAAGTCCATACAAGTCCGGTTTGCCGTATGACTTCGATCAGGTGCGTGTCTTCATTTGGAACGTCAAGAAGCATCGCTACGAGACTGGTTTTCGCGAAAAGAACATCGCGGGATTCCTGCCGGTGGAATCAAAGATGGCGCAAGACCCAGCGGGGAAGACCCCGCAGATGAGTGAACCGGCACCGACATTCACCTATCGCGTTCTACCGGCAGATTCCCAGCCACTGGTTCCTGACACCGTGACAGGAGCGATCGTGCCTGTGCGAACGATTGCCAAGACCTACCGGTTAGAGGGAAATATCACGCGCCGCCTGCTGCCGCCGAATACAACAGCACCCGAAGAGTTCCATCCTTATCCCGTTGCGGAAAAGAGGAAGCTGCGTCGGTAGCTCAGAGGCGCGATAGATCAGAGACTGTGCCAAGCGGGGCTGGTCAACTAGCCCTGATAGAACATGGCAATTCTTGCGACGACTTCCTGCTGTTCGTCAGATCGAAGCTCCGGGAAGATGGGAAGAGCGAGAACTTCGGCGGCAGCGCGTTCGCTCTCGGGCAGCGGGTTCGTTGCCAGATCCAGATGACACAAGGCCTGTTGCTGATGCAGAGGGATTGGGTAGTACACCTCGCTGGCGATCTCGTGCAAAGCCAGGTACTCCCGAAGCTCATCTCGCCGGGGCACACGAAGGACGTACTGATGGAAGACGTGACTGGCCCGGTCATCGGTAAAGGGAAGAACGACTCCGTCGGTGACGGAGGTGCTTCCCGCCGGGGCAGCAAGACCTGCATCTCGCAGCAGGGCGTCGTACCGAGCGGCGACGTTCTGGCGTTGTCGATTCCACTCCGGAAGATGACGCAGCTTGATCTCAAGGATTGCAGCTTGAATGGAGTCAAGCCGCGAGTTCCAACCGACCTCATCATGGGCATAGCGTCGTCTCATGCCGTGGCTACGCAACATTCGCGTTCGCTCGGCTAACTCGTCATGAGGGGTCGTGACCAGTCCTGCGTCTCCGGCTGCGCTCAGGTTCTTTGTTGGATAGAAACTGAAGGCGGCGGCGTCTCCGAGACAGCCGGCTGGCTGGCCATGCCATGTAGCCCCGAAGGCCTGTGCGGCATCTTCAATCAGGAGCAGATCGTACTGCTTGCACAGATCGTTGCATGCATCGACATCAGCACATTGCCCGTACAAGTGAACCGGCATAATGGCCCGCAGCCGTAAATCAGGATGCGCCTGCCGGGTCCTGAGAATGGCGTCCTCTACGGCGGGAGCGGAAAGGTTATAGGTCTGTGGGTTGATGTCCGCCAGGATGGGGGTCGCGCCGGCACGAAGGATACTGCTTACCGTTGCGAAGAAGCTGAATGGGGTTGTCAGGACGGCATCTCCCGGACCAACCCGGGCAGCCGCAAGAGCCAACCAGAGCGCATCCGTTCCGCTTGCGCAGCCGATCGCGTGGGCTCCGCCGCAAGCGCGACCGGCGGCCTCTTCGAAGCGCTCGACCGAAGGACCGAGAATCAACGCTTGTGAGTCCAGGACCTGTTCCACCGCCGAGAGGACATCTGCGCGAATGCCGGCATATTGCCGAGCAAGGTCAAGCATAGGAATTCTGAGAGGCACCTCTGAATCATAGAACGCAGAGGTCACGCCAGAGATCCGCGGGGCTATTCGGACACCGGAGCACGTCCGGGCTGCTGCTCCTTTCAGAGCTGGATGGTTCCTTCGCGTTTGAAAAAAATCGCGGCGAGACGTATGGTTGGGCATTCGGGTGCAAACAAAGCGGCTCCCGTGTCGTCTCAACGAATGACGTATCCTTCCTTTATCCGGACGGGTTGACAGGAACGACTCGCAACTTTGCGAGCGAGCAACGGAACAGGAGATCGGCCACCCATGGAATCGAAGCCGGCACAGAACATTCAGGACACATTTCTCAACACGGTGCGGAAAGACAAGAGCCCGATCACGATCTATCTCGTCAGTGGAGTGAAGCTGACTGGCCGCATTCGGTCGTTTGATAAATATTCGGTATTGCTTGAGAACAATAGCCAGGAGCAACTAATTTTTAAGCACGCCATTTCAACGGTAGTGAGCGGGCGAGCTCCCCATAGTGATGGCCGTAGTGCTCCTCACGGGGCAACGGCAATGCAGGGTGAAAGCGCTCATGGGGCTCCGGCGGGTCCGGCCGGCAGTAGCGCACCGATGGGGACGACGACAGCCCAACAACCTGGCAGCCAGGGGGCGTAACCCAGCGTTCGGGCGTGGGCCGTAGGAGGTTTCACCTCCCGCTCGTCAATTGCACTTCCCGGCATTCTTCGCAGTCTCTTCTGTACACCAGCTCCAGCGCCCTTCGTGTTCCAGAGCGAAACAAAGGCCGCTGAGAAGGGGAGTAGAGGTGGTTCCCCAGTTCAGCGGCCCATGCGACCCAGAGGCGGGTCCGGGTTGGTGAGATTAGTGTACCCTCATTCCTCTAAATTGACGGAAAAGCTCTGAAAAGACTGGGTGTGCGAAAATACCTGCTGTTGTTCGTTTACCGGTAGGCCGCGATTGACACCCCTCAAGTCGCCTTGCTAAAACTAGAGCTGTACCCGCTCCCATCTCTTTCCTGCACCGGCGTTCTGCATCTCGTCGTGTAAGTAGAGCGGGATGACTCGATGTCAGGGTCTGACGCGGTAAAGACCGCATCCTCGCACCTCGGATTTCATGGACATTTTCAAAGAACTCGGCGATCTTGTGCTCGGCTCCGTGCCGACAATGATCTTCTTCGTACTGTTGGTTGCGGCCTATGGTCTTCTCGTTCGCGGACCTCTTGACAAGGTGCTTGCCGAACGACGAGCGAGAACGACCGGCGCGGTCGAGCAGGCTCGGGGCGCCATTGCTGCCGCAGAGGCTGAGACGACCGTTTACGAAGACAAGCTTCGCTCCGCAAAGGCCGAGATCTTCGCTATGCGGGAGCAGCGTCTCGCAGGATGGCAGGCAGAACGTGACGCCACATTGAGACAGGTTCGCGATGCATCGGCGCAGCAGGTGGAACTCGCTCGGCAGTCGATTGAGGCCGACGGACTCCGCGCAAAAGCGCAGGTAGAAGCTTCGAGTGGGGATCTAGCGGCACGCATTCTAGCTGCAGTGCTGCCGTCGAATGCGGCCCCTCAGGGAGTTACCAAGTGAACAAGGCCCCTCACGTCGCTCAGGTCACTCGCTTGGTTGTCCTCCTTGCTCTCGTTCTATGCACGGGCGGGTCTCCCTTGCGAGCCCAAACCGCGTCGCAGCCAGTGTCCTCAACGGCGGGCTCAACTGGCCGGGAAAGTACACCGGAGGCGCAATCGCCTGAGAAGAACAAGCAGGAGCAGGACGCGAACGAGGCGTACAAACATTCTGCTGTTGTCAAACTGCTGGGGGCAAAGCTGGGCATGACGACAGACCAGGCCGCCACAGCCTTCGAAGTGACAAACTTCGTCGTGCTGGCTGTCCTGGTGGGTTGGTTTCTGGCGAGGGCACTTCCAAAGACCTTCCGGGACCGGACCAGTTCAATACAGAAAAGGCTTGTCGATGCGCGGGCCGCCACCGAGGAGGCCAGCGCACGATTGAACAGTGTTGAAGGCCGGCTGAGTCAACTCGATGCGCAGATCGCGGGATTGAAGACGCAGGCTGAGAGCGACCTTGCGGCAGAAGAGACACGGGTTCGAGCGACTATTGAAGACGAGCGAAAGAAGATCCTTGCGGCTGCCGAGCAGGAGATCAGTGCTGCGACGGCACAGGCGCGAAGACAGATTCAGCAGTATGCGGCAGAGTTGGCGGTCGACCAGGCTGCCAAGAAGCTGGTCGTTTCCGCCGAGACCGATCGTCTTCTGGTACAGGAATTTGCCAACCGGCTCGCCGGAAAGCGCGGGGAGGAAAACTGATGGCAGCTTTTGCCTCGCGCTACGCTCGTGCCTTCGCTCAGGTCGTCGAGTCCATGAATCTGGACGCGGCGGCAGCCCATCAGCAGCTCCAGAACTTTTCTGCGACCTTCGCGGGCAGTCGAGAGCTTCGCGAGGTGCTGATGAATCCGTCGCTTCCGAGCGAGCAGAAGCTGAAGGTCATTGACGCGATTGCGTCTCGCCTGTCCATGGCAAAGCCCGTCCGTAACTTCGTGGCTGTAATCATGGATCATCAGCGCCTGGGAGAGTTGGAGAGCATTCTGAAGGAGTACGAGGCGGTTGCTGACCGTAATGCGGGCATGACCGAGGTTTTGATTATCAGCGCTCGTCCACTCGCGGATGATGAAAAACGTACGTTAGTCACACAGGCAGAAAGTCTCGCTGACGGCCGGATCAATCCGACTTTTCAGGAGGATCCTTCCCTCTTGGGTGGCGCGGTTTTGAAGATCGGGTCAACCATCTACGACGGGAGCCTGAAGGCACAGTTCATCGGCATGAAGCAGCGGCTCGCGCAGGCACATGTGAGCTAAGCTTTAGAGCGTAAGAGAGTCCCTAGTGATTTAAACGCCAGCGGGCTGGCGGTAACGGAAGACGAAGGCAGAGACTTATGGCAGACAGCACAGCGATACGAGCAGACGAAATTACGGAGCTGCTCCGGCAGCAGATTGAGAATTACGAGCAGAAGATCCAGGTTGACGAGGTTGGAACCGTAATCTCGCTGGGAGACGGTATCGCTCGCGTGCATGGTCTCGACAAGGTGATGGCGGGGGAACTGATCGAGTTCCCGCACGGCGTTGCCGGGCTGGCCATGAACCTAGATGAAGATCAGGTCGGAGCCGTGCTGCTCGGGGACTACACCGAGATCAGCGAGGGCGACGAGGTGCGCCGTACAGGCAAGATTATGAGCGTGCCTGTTGGCGATGCGCTGATTGGCCGCGTAGTAAATGCGCTTGGTGAAGCGATCGATGACAAGGGACCCATTGAGACATCGTTGACGCTGCCGGTAGAACGTCTGGCCCCGGGGGTCATCGATCGTCAGTCAGTGAAGGAACCGATGGCCACCGGCATTAAGGCGATTGACACCATGATCCCGATCGGCCGTGGACAGCGCGAGCTGATCATTGGGGATCGGCAGACAGGAAAGACGGCGATCGTTCTCGACACGATCATCAACTCGGCGAAGAACGATCTTATCTGCATCTACTGTGCCATCGGCCAGAAGCGATCCTCGGTAGCCCAGGTCGTGCAAACACTCGAGCAGTACGGCGCGATGGCGTACACCATCGTCGTAGCGGCAACCGCCTCGGAGCCGGCACCAATGCAATATCTCGCACCCTTCGCCGCAACCGCGATGGGTGAGTACTTCCGCGACAATGGCAAACATGCCCTCGTGATCTATGACGATCTGTCCAAGCACGCTGCCAGCTACCGCGAGATTTCTCTTCTCCTGCGCCGGCCACCGGGCCGCGAGGCTTACCCCGGCGACGTGTTCTATCTTCACTCCCGTCTTCTCGAGCGATCAAGCAAGGTTTCAGACAAGCTGGGCGGCGGATCGCTCACCGCTCTTCCTATCATCGAGACGCAGGCGGGCGATGTTTCCGCCTACATCCCGACGAATGTGATCTCAATCACCGACGGCCAGATCTTCCTTGAGACTGATCTCTTCAACTCAGGTGTGAGGCCTGCTGTAAACGTCGGGCTGTCAGTCTCGCGCGTCGGATTTTCCGCGGCGACAAAGGCAACCAAGCAGGTCGGATCCACACTGAAGCTTGATCTCGCGCAATATCGGGAACTTGCCGCTTTCTCGCAGTTTGGCTCGGATCTCGACAAGGTAACGCAGCAGCAACTCAATCGCGGCGCACGCTTGACCGAACTGCTCAAGCAGCCGCAGTTCCAGCCGCTTCCATTCGAGAATCAGGTAGCTATTCTGTTTGCCGGAACGCAGGGCCTGCTTGATGACGTTGACGTCAGTGACCTGCGCGCCTTCGAAGATGGCTTTTATAAGTATCTCGCGGGGCAGTCTGACTCTGTGTTGAATGCCATCGCTTCCAAGAAAGCTCTGGATGACGATCTTCGCGGGAAGCTGAAGGCGGCCATCCTGGATTACAAGACAGGGTTTCTTGCCGATCGCAAAAAGGGCTCTGGCGACGCAAAGCAGGCTGCGCCGAAAGAAGTCAGGGATGGGGCAGCCGCAAGGGCATAAATGGCAAACGTTCTCGATCTTCGACGCCGCATTCGCAGTGTGAAGAACACGCGGCAGATTACAAAAGCCATGAAGATGGTCTCCGCGGCAAAGCTTCGCCGAGCGCAGGAGCGAGCCATGGAAGCTCGGCCCTACGCGCGGATGCTCGTCAACGTTCTTGAAAGTCTGGTTCGCCGAACAGATCTCTACAACGAAGAGACGGGCGATGTCATGAACCCACTTCTCGTAGAACGGGAAGAGAAGAACATCCTGGTGCTGGTCATTGCGGGCGACAAGGGGTTTGCCGGGGGCTTCAACTCGAACATCGGCAAGGCCGCGCAGCGCTTTATCGATGACCGCCGCAAGTTGGGCCAGACCATCGATGTCGAGCCGATTGGCCGTAAGGCGATTGGTTTGTATAAGCGACGGTACCCAGCGGCAACGTACGAACGGACAGAAGAGCGCTACGATAACGATCTCGCAACGCACTACGAGACCTTGCGACATCGCGCGGAGCCAATCGAGGTGGCTGCAGAGCATGCCGACCTGCTGATGAAGGCGACGTTTGACGAGGTCGCGAAGCTTGGCCGGACCATCGTGGAACGCTATGAGCGGACGGAGATCGACGCGGTCTACATCATCTTCAATGAGTTCAAGTCGGTCCTCTCACAGCGAGTGGTTGTGGAGAAGTTGTTGCCGATCAAGAAAATTGGCGAGCATGAGACGACCACTCTGGACGAGATGAGCGACGACGAACGCGAGGCGGCAGCGCGCGCTGCGATGACGTCTGGTGTGCGAGTCGACACAGGCGAAGAAAGTGAAATGGACGAGGAAGCGAAGAAGTTCGGGACTGCCGATGTCGACTACATCTTTGATCAGGATCCTCAGGTTCTGTTTCGCAATCTGATGCCGCGGTATGTCTCCACGCAGATCTTCCATGCATTACTGGAAAGCGTGGCTGCGGAGCATGCAGCCCGAATGACGGCAACTGACGCGGCTACAAAGAACGCCGGTGAGCTGATTGATTCACTAAGTCTGACAATGAACCGGGTTCGTCAGGCAGCCATCACCAAAGAGATTATCGAGATTGTCAGCGGCGCTGCGGCGCTGTAACGAGAGAGAGCTATGGCAGAGACTCAGCAGAACATTGGAAAAGTAATATCTATCAGTGGTCCGGCGGTAGACGTGCAGTTTGAAGAGTCGCGCATGCCGCCCATCTTTCAAGCGCTCCGAATTTCAAGTGAGGGATTCAATATCCCGAACCCCCTCAACATTGTGGTCGAGGTTCAGCAACACATCGGTGAAGGTCGAGTACGCTGTATCGCCATGGAAGCGACTGAAGGTATGGTGCGCGGCATGAAGGCCATCGACCTCGGCTCAGGAATCACCGTTCCAGTTGGGCGCGAGACGCTGGGCCGAGTCTTGAACGTCCTTGGAGAGCCCGTGGATGAACTTGGCCCTGTAAATGCCAAGGAGCATCGTCCCATTCACCGCCAGGCGCCAGCCTTTGATGAGCAATCGACCTCTGAAGAGATGTTCGAGACTGGCGTCAAAGTGATCGATCTTATCCAGCCGTTCTTGAAAGGCGGAAAGATCGGCCTGTTTGGCGGCGCTGGTGTGGGCAAAACCGTTGTCATTCAAGAGCTGATCAACAACGTTGCCACAAAGCACGGCGGCTTTTCTGTCTTCGCCGGCGTTGGTGAGCGAACGCGCGAAGGCAACGATCTCTGGCATGAGTTCCAGGAATCCGGTGTCATTGATTTGAAGGATTTCTCGAAGAGCAAAGCCGCTCTCATCTATGGCCAGATGACCGAGCCTCCGGGGGCGCGTCTGCGTGTTGCCCTGACGGGTCTCACGGTCGCAGAGTACTTCCGTGATGAGGAAGGTGCCGACACCCTGCTATTCATCGACAACATCTTTCGCTTCACCCAAGCTGGATCAGAAGTCTCTACCCTTCTCGGTCGTATGCCGTCCGCCGTGGGGTATCAGCCGAACCTTGCTACGGAAATGGGCGAACTGCAGGAGCGTATTACGTCCACGAAGAAGGGTTCTGTTACTTCGGTGCAGGCCGTTTACGTTCCCGCCGATGATCTGACAGATCCTGCGCCCGCAACGACGTTTGCCCATCTCGATGCGACCACCGTGCTGTCGCGTCCGCTTTCAGAGCTCGGTATCTACCCGGCGGTTGATCCGCTGGCCTCCACCTCGCGCATTCTGTCTCCACGCGTCGTCGGGCAGGAGCACTATGACGTGGCTCAGGGGGTGAAGCGGATTCTGCAGCGATACAAGGATCTTCAGGACATTATTGCCATCCTCGGAATCGATGAGTTGTCGGAAGAGGACAAGATCACGGTAGCGCGTGCTCGTAAGGTGCAACGATTCCTCTCTCAACCCTTCCATGTGGCCGAGATTTTCACGGGGATTCCAGGCGCCTACGTGAAGGTGGAGGACACGGTTCGATCGTTCAAGGAGATCATCGAAGGGAAGCACGATGAGATTCCAGAGCAGGCCTTTTATCTAAAAGGTGGCATCGAGGACGTATTGGCCGCAGCCGAGAAGATGAAGCAGACAGCGTAGGATTGGGAGCCTGCGTACCCCGAAGGGGCACAGGCCAACTCCAAAAGCGAAGAGACAATGGCAGAAAACTTAGATTCGAACGGAAAGATTGCAGTCAGACTCGTGACTCCGGACCGTGTTCTGCTTGATGCCACAGCCGACGCAGTCGAGCTGCCAAGCTCGGCGGGGTACCTCGAAGCGCTCTACGGGCACGCTCCACTCCTAGCAGAGCTTGGTGCGGGAGAAGTTCGCCTGCATGGGGGTACGGCAGGTGAACAGCAGTTCTTCGTCGCCTGGGGCTTCGCCGAGGTACTCCCGGAGCGAGTGACGATACTTGCCGAAGAGGCGTTTAAGCCTGAAGAGATCGATCGCACCCAGGCCGAAGCAGATTTGCAAGCCGCACAGAAGGCGTGGCAAGAAGCTGGCGATGACGGCCAGGCTTATGACGAGGCAAACGCCGCAACCCGTGAAGCGGAAGAGAAGTTAGCTTCAGGAAAACACTAGAACGCAGGACCGTACCCGATGTAAGTCGTTGTCAAGAAACTCTTGAGTTGCGGCCGGGAGATAAAGTTTAGCGCTTCGCCCGTTTCTTGCCACCCGCTACGGATCTGACCGCAATCTGCCTCTTCTCTCCTATCGACGGGGAGATGTCATGCTCTGTTGACATCGCACCGTTTGCACTCCTTGTCGGCTTCGAAGCTTCTGCAGTCTGCTGACGGAGAGCATGAACGACAACGCGCAGCATTTCCTCTTCAGGGGCCGGTTTTCCGGTCCAGATCTCGAATTGCCTCGCACCTTGCTGCACAAACATCTCAACACCGGTGATTACCGGGATATTTTGCTGTTTGGCTAGCCGGAGTAAGGGTGTATCGACCGGGTTGTAGACCAGCTCAAAGACCAGCTTGGTACGGAGTTCCTCAGCTGTGAGGAGGGAGTTGGTCTTTCCGCCCGCCATTCCCACTGGCGTTGCATTAATAACCACGTCGAATTCGAGATTTGGGAGCTGCTCTCGTTTCATGACCTTTGCGCCCGCCTGTCGCGCCAATTTCTGGGCCGTTTCAAGAGTGCGATTGAGGATGTGGACCTCTGCGCCTTTATCTCGAAGGCCGAAAACCGCGGCTCGTGCAGCGCCACCCGCGCCGAGAACGAGCGCGCGAGTCCCCTTCAAATTGCTGATTCGTTTCTCAAGAGGGGTGATGATCCCCGCTACGTCGGTGTTGAAACCATAAAGCTTACCGTCCTGAGCCCGAAGAACGGTGTTGCACGCGCCGATCTTTGCCGTGAGCGGATCCGTATGCTCTAAGAAGGTGAGGATCTCTGTCTTGAGCGGCATCGTGACACTGAAGCCCTGCAGTGGAATCTCGTGCACCAGCTTGAGAAGATCCTGGATTTTATTCGTTTGCAGGGCCAGGTAGACGGCATTGATGGTCTCGCGGCGAAAAGCAGTATTGAGCATAAGCGGCGAGAGGGAATGGAACACGGGGTTGCCGACGACGCCATACACCTTGGTCGCAGCATCAACCTGATCGATACGGTAGACATCGAGCAGTGTTCTGGCGGTAAGTTGGCCCGGTGCAGTCTCGTCTCCCTCGCTTGCAGCTGCGAAGGTGAAGGCGGAGCCTGCGCGGACGCCCAGGACGCGGGAGATAATGCCGGCGTCGCCCATGCAGATGCCGACGATGTTTGTGGAATCCGCCATCTTTTCGAGAAAGCGGATCAGGAGCAGATTGTCGGAAAGATGTTTTGCGGTCGGAACGATCTTGAGGAAGTCGGGCTCGAACTGTGCGGCTCGTTGCGCGATTTGCTCGAGATCTTTTGTGATTGCGAAGTCGTGATGGCTCAACAGGATAGCTACACCGGTCTGTTTGAGCCGGTCATAGTCGGATCGGCGGAGGGCTTCGACAGATTGCAGCGGGAGGTCGACGATGTGACAGCCCGCAGCCGCGGCTTTGAGCAGTATGTCTAACTCTTCCAACAACTTACCAGAGTATTTGCCACCGTCCACAGAGCGTCGGCAGGTTGCAATGGCAGTAGCCGTTGGATGTTCGGCCAAAAAAGCTTTCAGACCAGGGAGAGCACTTGCGGGATCGGCGAGGTAGTCCAGCCGAAACTCTAGGAAGTTGTTGTCTCGTAACGCGTTAGAGGCTTTCTCGAAGAGCTGGTTCGGAGTTTCACCGATGATTGCGACACAGAGTTTGCCAATACGCGAGCGCAGCAGCTGGTTGGTTCGCGCGGGTATGGTGGATTCGGGATGCTTGAGTGGCGTCATTCGGTGGACTCTGCAGGAGATTTTGCAAACGCAGGTGCAAGTGATTGTTGCTAAACGGGTTTGGCGTGGCAACACCGATCACGGCGACGATGTGTCTAGACCTTAGACGCGGCTGGCGGGTAGCTGAGGCATGTTTTTGTGGGTAAGTTTGTGTGAGATCGGTGTGTTTGGGAGGTGATCTGGGATGGGTGAGAGGGTGCGAACAATCCCGCAATGGGGTGTTTTTGGATGGCTTTCGGCGGGGTTCAGCATGCGTTTGGGAGGGGTTACGCGGGGTTTCGCAGAGGTTCAGGAGAAGGGCCTGCTGAACCTCGGATTTGGCGTTGGGGATGAGCCGGCGGCGGTCGAGGAGAACCGGCGGAGGCTGCTGGACTCGGTGGAGGGAGGGACGTGGCGGTTGGTAGTGGCGAAGCAGGTGCATGGGGTGGAGGTGCGGGAGGTGACCTCGGTGAACGTGGAGGATGCGATGGAGGGTGGCCGTGGACGATGGGAGGCAGATGGGCTGGTGACGGGGGAGGCGGGGGTGCTGCTCGGGGTGGGGGCGGCGGACTGCGTCCCGCTGCTGGTGGCGGATCAACGGCTGCGGGTGGTGGGTGGGTTCCATGCGGGATGGCGGGGGACGGCGGCGGGGATGGCGGGAGTGGGACTGGCACGGATGCGGGAGGCCTTCGGGACGCGAGCGGAGGACTGCGTAGCGGCGGTGGGGCCTTCGATCGGGGCGTGCTGCTACGAGGTAGGAGAGGAGGTGCGGGAGGCGTTTGCGGGTCAGAGCGACGTGCTGATGGCGAGCGGCGAGCGATGGCGCCTCAACCTGTGGGAGGCGAACCGGCGGCAGCTAGTGGCCGCGGGTGTGCACGAGTCGGCCATCACGGTGGTGGGCGAGTGCACAGCCTGCTCGCGCGATGATGATGGGCGCCGCAAGTACTTCTCGCATCGTGCGGAGGCGGGGAAGACGGGAAGGATGCTGGGGGTGATCGGAGTGCGGCAGGTTTCGGCCTAACGCGATCCGGGCGGTCGCGCTCGATCGCTTCGGTCGAGATGAAGAACAGTGGGATGATGAGTCAGGGTTTGTGGTCGGGCCTTTTCCCGCACAGAGCAGTGGAGGAGACGGGTTTGGGGTTGGGCGTTGCGGGAACGAAGGTGGGGGACGGGACGTACACCGGGGTGCAGGCGTTGCGTGCGGTGGCTGCCCTCGTGGTGGTGTACGGGCACTCGGTGATTCTGCTGCACCGGCACCATGCCCTGGTTCCAACGGGCCTGGACAGGCTGCAGGGCGCGACGGGAGTCGATCTCTTCTTTGTCATCAGCGGGTTTGTGATCACGATCTCTGCCGATGGATTGCTGCGCAAGGAGCACCCGGTACGCGTTTTTCTCTGGCGCCGGGTGCTGCGGGTGGTTCCGCTCTACTGGATTCTGATGTCGGTGCGGCTGCTGGTGATGACGTGGTGGCCCGCGTTCAGCGCGCAGCAGCGTCCGTCGCCATGGAATGTGGTGGCTTCGTTTCTGTTTCTTCCGTCGACCAATCCGGCGGGCGAGGTTCGGCCGGTGATCCCGGTGGGATGGACGCTGAACTTCGAGGCTTTCTTCTATGTAGTTTTCGCGGTCGCGCTGCTGCGGCGCCGCGACTTTGCGCGTGTTCTGATCCCGCTGACCGCTGCCGTGGGCCTGCTTGGGTTGCTGCGCGCACCAACCTGGCCAGTATGGACGACGCAGGCGGATCCGATCCTGCTGGAGTTTGTCGCGGGCGTGGTGATCGCGTTGCTGGTGAAGCGAGGGAGGCTGCCGGGCGTGATCGCCGCGTGGGCGCTTCTGGCTGGCGGAGGGCTGGTGCTGGCCCTGGTGTCGCCGGCGCTTGCGTCAACGAAGACGCGACCGCTGGTGTGGGGTGTGCCGGCAGCGATGGTGGTGCTCGGCTGCGTGGCGCTTGAGCCGATGCTGAAGCGGCGACTCCCGCGGTGGCTGCTGCTGCTGGGAAGCGCGTCGTACTCGATCTACCTCGTGCAGACGTTTGTGCTGCCGGTGCTGGGTGCTGTGTTCAACGGCACACGAGCGACGCCGCTCCTGGAGGGCCTGGAGGTTGCACTGGAGCTGGGGGTGACGACGCTGGCGGGTGTCGCGGCGCATCTGCTGCTGGAGCGACCGGTGACGGAGTTGCTGAAGCGGCGGCTGGGCCGGGAGCGGATCGCGCCGATTGCGCGGGCGGGCTAGCGGTACCAGGAAGGGGCGTCAGGGAGAGGACGCGGACGTTTCGCTTTCCGCGAAGAGGAGGCGCCGCGTTGTGCTTGAGCAGAGACCGCGACAGGCTGGATGCTGGCGCAAAGGTGGGATGGCGGGTGCGGCAGAGGGAGGCGCAAGGTTCCCAATGCAGGTCTGCTGGAGGTGCGGCTATGCGGCTGGAGAACTGGACGGTGTACCTGAGCGCTGGGCTTTTGCTGTCGGGGGTGGTGCTGCTGGTGTGTGTTGGAGCGTTTGCGACGGAGTCTGTGCAGTAGATCGGTTCCGGTCGAATAGTGTAGGTTGGTCTGGCCTGCCATACGCGCATTGCCGCGGTGGCGAAGAGCGAAGGAGACCAGATGCCGGGACAGACACGACGAGAATTTTTGGTGCGGGGTGCGGCCGCGATGACGGCGGCGACGATGCTGGATGCAGGGGCGCTGTGGGCGTCGCCGTTTGGCCTGCCGATCGGGTTGCAACTGTACTCGGTGCGAGAGCTGCTGCCGACGGATTATGCGGGCACGCTGAAGCAGGTGGCGGCGCTGGGATACACGGAGGTCGAGGCGGCGGGGTTCTACAAGCATCCGGTGGATGAGGTGAAGAAGGATATGCAGGCGGCGGGGCTGCGGTGTGTGAGCGGGCACTACCCTTCAGGCGAGCTGCATGCGCGGATCGACGAGATCATCGCGTTCCACAAGGTGCTGGGGACGGAGTACATCATCTGTT
>CAXTCB010000012.1:28784-46733 GCA_964242875.1 uncultured Acidobacteriaceae bacterium | reverse complement strand
GACGGTAAGCTGGACGACCTCGCGGGATTTTTCGATGGAGGCGCCGGCGTAGACGCAGAGCGAGCCGGTGTCGCGGAAGGGGCTCATCTCGGAGTAGATGGAGTAGGCGAGGCCGCGGTCTTCGCGGATGGTCTGAAAGAGGCGGGAGCTCATGCCGCCGCCGAGGATGGTGTTCATCAGATAGAGGCCGTAGCGGCGCGGATCATTGACCGGCGGGGCGGGCACACCGAGGCAGATCTGGACCTGTTCGAGCGAGCGCTTGCGCTTGAGCGTGATATGCGGCTGGGCGGTGGGCGGCGTATGAGCGGGCAGCAGAGGATCCGGGTGCGAGACAAGAGAGCCGAAGCGGCGCTCCACCTGTTCCACGAAGGCGTCGTGCTCGAGGTGGCCAGCGGCGGAGAAGACCATGGTCTGCGCGGCGAAGCGGCGGGCGTGCTCGTGGAAGAGGATTTCCTGGTTGAAGCTGGAGACGGTGGCGGCGGTGCCGAGGATAGGCCGACCGAGGGAGTCACCCTTCCAAAACTTCTGAGTGAAGATTTCGTTGACGAGGTAGTCCGGATTGTCCTCGTCCATCTTGATCTCTTCGAGGATGACACCCTGCTCGCGGGTGACGTCTTCGGTGGCGAAGGTGGGATGGAGGACGAGGTCAGAGAGCACATCGAGAGCGGGTTCGGCCTTTTCTTCGAGCACCTTGATGTTGAAGCAGACATTTTCCTTGCTGGTGAAGGCGTCGAGATTGCCGCCCATGCTGTCGACTTCGCGGGCAATCTGCTGGGCCGAGCGGGAGCCGGTGCCCTTGAAGACCATGTGCTCGACGAAGTGAGAGATGCCGTTGCGCTCGGCGGATTCATCGCGGGAGCCGCTTGCGACCCAGACGCCCATGGACAGGCTGTTCACATGGCTCATGCGTTCGGTAAGGACCAGCATGCCGTTAGCAAGGACGGTGCGGCGGATATTGCGAGAGGTGGACCGGACGGCTCGTCCTTCCGGGCTGAGGGCGTCAATCGGGGAAGCCGTAGCGGACATGAAACTCCTTGAAGCTCTATTGTTTCACAGGGTTTGGAGACGGCTGCGCGGCGTGTTGATCCAAGCGGTAGCGAAGGCGATAAACTGGGGTGTAACAAACCGCAGCCTACCTGATGCCCAGCAACCCTAATTCGACGCTTGACGCTCTGTTTGGTCTTGATCTGGCCGAACTGACGGGCCTTATGGCCGGCGTGGGCGAAAAGCCGTATCGGGCGCGCCAGCTTTTCGACGCGCTCTATCGCCAGCGGGTGGGATCCATTGAAGAGATCTCCACACTGCCGGCGGCTCTGCGCGAGCGCCTGGCGACGACGCACCATGTCGGGTTGCCGGAGCTTTCCTCTACGGCCCGATCCGTGGACGGAACAGAGCGCTACCTGGTGAAGCTGGCTGACGGCGAGACGGTAGAGACGGTGTGGATGCCGGAGGGCGACGGCGGAGAGCGCGGTGACGGCACCGATGCGGGGCTTGAAGAGGAGGCCGACGGTCGATCCGGATCGCAGATGGCGGGACCAGCGGCATTTCGGCGATCGACGATCTGCGTGTCGTCACAGGTAGGGTGCGCGGTGAACTGCCAGTTCTGCCTTACGGCCAAGCTGGGGATCCGGCGGAATCTGACGCCGGGCGAGATCGCGGGGCAGGTGGCGGCAGTGCTGAACCGGCACGAGGTGCAGCTGGCGAGTGCGCGGGGCAACAACAATCCAGCGCGGATCAACCTGGTGTTTATGGGACAGGGCGAGCCGTTTCTGAACTATGAGAACTTTATGGCCGCGGTACGACTGCTGGTAACCGGTCTGGGAATTCCGGAGTCGCGCATGACGGTGTCGACCTCGGGCATCGAGCCGGCGATTCGTCGGTTTGCGCTGGAGGCGATCCGGCCGAAGCTGGCGTTGTCGCTGAATGCGTCCAATGACGGCGTGCGCGAGGAGATCATGCCGATCACGCGGAAGTGGAAGATTGCGGCGCTGCTGGACGCGTGCGACAGCCTGCCGCTGCGAACGCGGGAATGGGTGACGTTTGAGTACGTGCTGCTGGGCGGGGTGAACGACCAGCCAGAGCATGCACGCGAGGTGCTGGCGCTGCTGGGTGGACGGCGGGCAAAGGTCAACCTGATCGTCTGGAATCCGGGGCCGGGAATCGCCTATCGGCAGCCGGACCCGGCGGACGTGACGCGCTTTCAGCAGACCCTGGTGGCGAACGGTCTGCCGACCTATGTTCGCAAGCCGCGAGGGCGGGACATCTATGCGGCGTGTGGGCAGCTGAAGCGAACGATTGAGACGGCGCCGCACCCGGAGTTGATTCGGGGGATTCTGCCGGCGGAGATACTTACGACGGCTGTGTAGCCGGTAGATCTCTGAAGCTGCGATCCACGATGATGCGATCGTCTCGATCGCTGGCAAACGCCTGGCAACCTTCTCGAAGGGCCCAGTCTTTCGAGTTCTGCAGAAGACACCTCGCGACGCCCTGGAAGCGACGTGACGGGAGGACGTAGAGGCCCTCGATGTACCCTGTCCGCTGGCCGAGCAGGCCCGGGATGTCCGTCCGCAGGGACAACTCCACAACGCCCACGATGTCGCCGGTTGCGGTCTCAGCGAGAAGAACGGCGACTGGCTCACGCAGGGTTCCGGCGAAGAAGCTGGCAATCTCTTTTCTGTGTCTGTCACGCTCGCCAGACCACAGCGCCTCGCGCAGATCTTCCCAAACCGCTGTGTCTGCGGGCTGCACAGCGCGAACTATGATCGGCGGCAGGGTTGCCATGTGGCTCAGGTGCGCGGGTGGCGGCGGCGCTCGCGAAGGCCGATGTTGAGCAGGGCTTCGGTGACGCGGTCGTACTCGTGGCGGAGGACGTCGCCCTCGTGGACGAAGTTGCCGACGATGGGTTCGACGCCGATTGCCTTGATGCGATCGAGATCGGCCCGGATGGGGGACTGGCCTTCGCGGGCGTACTGATCGAGGCGCTCTGGAGTGATGGGGCCGGTGTTGATCAGGGCGAAGTCAAAGATGCGGGAGCGGAGCGGGCCGGCATGGGCGGCGATGCGCTCGATGTGCTGCGAGGCGGAGAGGCCGAGGCTTTCGTTGGCCTGGGTCATAAGGTTGCAGATGAAGACGCGCGTCGCCTTGGAGGCGGCGAGGGCCTCCGGGATGCCTTTGACGAGAAGGTTGGTGATGAGTGAGGTATAGAGGGAGCCGGGGCCGAGGGTGATGAGGTCGGCGTTGGCGATGGCGTCGAGGGTTTCTGGAAGCGGGCCGGCGGTGGCGGGGTCGAGCATGAGCTCGACGATGCTGCACTTGCTGGCGGTGATGTTGGTTTCGCCGTGGACGACGGTGCCATCGTGCATCCTGGCCGAGAGGGTGACGTTGGTGTTGGTGGCGGGGAAGATGCGGCCGCGGGTGGCGAGGATCTGCGAGGACATCTGCACGGCCTGGGCGAAGTCGCCGGTGATGTCTGAGAGGGCGGCGACGAAGAGGTTGCCGAAGCTGTGGCCTTCGAGCTCGCCCTGCATGAAGCGGTAGCGGAAGAGCTTTGAGAGCAGATGCTCGTCTTCACTGAGGGCGACGAGGCAGTTGCGGACGTCACCGGGCGGCAGCATTTTGAAGTCTTCACGCAGGCGGCCGGAGGAGCCGCCGTCATCGGTGACGGTGACGATGGCGACGAGATCGCGGATGAGTGTGGGGACGTCGCTGTGGAGCGGATCGTCGCTATCGTGGGAGACCGGAGCGGCGACGAAGCGTTTGAGGCCGCGCAGCAGGGTGGACAGGCCCGTTCCGCCGCCGATGCAGACGACGCGGATGGTTCGCCCGATATCGGTTCCGTGCTGCGGCTGATTCATCGAACTCGCTCCAAGCGGTTGTGCCGACCAAAGTTTACGCCTGGCGGGGGTGCTGGGCCGCAGAGCAAGGCCGGGGAGAGTTCGACGAGGCTCCCGGGAGGGAGCTCAGGCCTCTGGGTAAAGGAGATCGGTGAAGCGCGGGTCGTCGGCCATGTCCTGGAAGTCGGAGTCGGCGCGAGCCTGGATGCGGTTGTGGGGGTTCTGGCGAATGGCTTCGGTAAGGTGCTCGAGACACTGGTGGGAGTCGCCGGCGATACTGGCGAGGACGGCGAGGCCGTAGAAGGCGTAGTCGGCCTTGTTATTTTCGGCGAGGATCTCTCGGAAGTGCTCGCGGGCTTCGTCGTACTTGCCGAGGTTGAGCAGGGAGATGGCGTAGTCGTACTGTTCCTCGTGGCTCTGGAAGGCGACCTTGCCTTTCTGCACCTTGAGGAGGCAGGCATTGATGTACATGCGGATGCGATCGGCGAGGTCGCCGGGGCTTGCGGCCAGCATTTTGTCAAAGGCCGCGTGCGCCTTCTCGTACTTGCCGTCCTGCATGAGGCGAACGGCGGCTTCGTAGAGGGCCAATGCCTTGGCGCGCGTTTCATCCACTGCGGGGGGTTTAGAACCTTCGATTATCTTTGCGGTCCGTTTGCTTGGTGCTGTTGCGGTTTTTGCCTGGGCCATATCGATCTCGCACGAGTTTTCGAAGTTTCAGAAGCGACAGAGACACGTGCGCTTCTCACTTCACACTCGTCTCGGTTTTATACGCAGAGCCCGGTCGCGGGTCAACCCTGTTGATTGCGGTAGACCTCGGGGTTGAGCTCCGGATCGTTATACATCTTCATCTGGCGATAGAGCTTGAAGGACTTTTCGCCGGCAAGGATGGCGTCATGGAGGGCCTCAAGAGCGCCGGTGAGGTCGGCTCGCTGTTCTTCGAGGATGGTGAGGCGATGGAGGTTCCTGGCGCGATGGGCGGGGCTGGCATCCTGGCGCTCGGCTTCCTGGCCGGTGTGGAAGAGTTTGAGGGCGAGGATGGAGAGACGGTCGAGCATCATGCCTGGAGTTTCAGAGTGGAGCACCGGTGCGGGGCTGATGGACGGGGGCACGACGTGTTGCAGCAGCCACTCGTCGATCTGTTCGACGAGATCGTTTCGCTGCTGATTGAGGGCGTCGATGGCGTGCTTTATGGCAGCGATCCTGGCGTCGGTGGCGGAGGGGTCACGGGCTTTATCCTCTTCGTGCCAAAGCGCGAAGTTGGCTCGGTGTTCGCGCTCAACCAGGGCGCTCAGCTCGTCGGGGAGAGGGGCCGCGTCGGCGGAGTCTGTGCCGTGCCAGGCCGCGGTCCAGCGGAGCTGCAAGGCGGCGAGGCGTCGCATGGTTGACGGTTGCACTGCATTCGTCATGTCTCGAAACTGTACCAGCGGGCGAGTGGGGACAGTTTAGGGCATTCTAGAGCTGACGATGCGGTTTGATTCCTTCTCCCCGACGCGCACGGCGGCCGAGCCGACGATTCGCCGCGTTCTCCTCTATCGGCTGGGCTCCCTGGGCGACACGCTGATTGCGCTGCCGGCGCTGCATCTGGTGGCGCGGGCGTTTCCGAACGCGCAGCGCTACATGCTGACGAACCATCCGGTAAACGTGAAGGCACCGCCGGCAGCAGCGATTCTCGAGAACAGCGGGCTGGTGCACGGGTACCTGCGGTATTCGGTCGGGACGCGGTCGCCGCTGGAGCTGGCACGGGTGTGGCGAGAGATTGTGCGGTTTCGGCCGCAGGTGCTGGTGTATATGGCAGCCGGGCGCGGGGTGGCGTCGGCGCGGCGAGACGCTGTGTTCTTTCGCGTCTGCGGAGTGTGGCGGCAGATCGGGGTTCCGACGACGGAGACGATGGACCAGCCGCAGCGGGAAGAGGGGTTCGGGTTGACGCAGATGGGAGCGCCGGGATTTGCGATGCCGGAGATTCCGACGATGCTGGAGCCGGAGGCGGCACGGCTGACGAGGAATCTGGCAGAGCTTGGGGACGCAGAGCTGGAGAGCCCGGCGGCGTGGGATCTGCACCTGACTCCGGCGGAGCGGGCGACGGCAGCGTCGGTACTGGCGGGTGCGGGAGAGCGGCCGATCCTGGCGGTCTCTGTCGGAACGAAGGTACAGGCGAAGGACTGGGGACGGGAGAACTGGCGAGCGTTGTTGACGAAGTTGGGCCGCGAGTTGCCGGAGCATGCCCTGGCGCTGGCGGGAGCGGAGTCAGAGAGCGAGGCGAGTGAGTATGCGGCGGCGCTGTGGAGCGAAGGCTCGGCGGGACCGGTGATCAATCTTTGCGGGCGGCTGACGCCGCGGGAGAGCGCCGCTGCGTTTGCGCGGTCGCAGCTGTTTTTGGGGCATGACTCGGGACCGATGCATCTGGCGGCAGCGGTGCAGACGCCCTGCGTGGCGATCTTCGCGGCGCGAAATATTCCGCGGGTGTGGTTTCCGTATGGAGGGCGCCACCGGGTGCTGTATCACCGGACAGAGTGCTGGGGGTGCGGGCTTGAGACCTGCCTGGTGGAACGGAAGCGGTGTCTCACGGGGATCAGCGTGGAGGAGGTTTTCGCGGCGGTGCAGGCGTCGCTGGCGGAGAACCCTCCGCGGAGAGCGACTTAGCAGACGACTCGCGCTTCCGTTTGAGAGAAAGCTTGTGTAGATTAAGCCCATCAGAACAAGCAAGCCGGAAGTATCCACGATTGCGGTGCGGACACTTTCTCATATGGCCCGCGTCGGCAGATGGTTTGCCGCGATGCCGAACTCCTATCTCTCTCAATGGGCGGTTGCATGATGCGTGTACCGATGTGGAAGTGGCTCCTGGCGGTGGTGGTTGTGCTGGGATCGTTTGGGGTAACGGGGCCGGTAAGGGCGCAGACCGCGGCGACGGGGCAGACTGACCGGATTGCGGCGCTCGAGAAGCAGGCCGGCGACAATGCCGCGGCGATCGCGGCAGCGCAGATGGCGGGCGACAACGGGTGGATGCTGGTGAGTGCGGCGCTGGTGCTGATGATGAGCGCTCCGGGGCTGATCCTGTTTTATGGCGGGCTGGTGCGCAAGAAGAACGTTCTGGGCACGATGATGCAGACCGTCGCGATGATGGGTGCGATCACGGTGCTTTGGGCGTTGCTGACCTACTCACTGGCGTTCGGGGATGGGAATGCGTTTCTGGGTGGCTTGCACAATGTCCTGCTGCACGGTGTGGGCCTGACACCGGACAAGGACTATGCGGCGACAATTCCGTTGCAGACGTTCATGGTGTACCAGTTGATGTTTGCGATTATCACGCCGGCACTGATCACGGGTGCGTTTGCTGAGCGGATGAAGTTTTCGGCCATGCTGGTGTTTCTGACGTTGTGGGCGATCTTTGTCTACAGCCCGATGGCGCACATGGTCTGGGGTAAGCATGGACTATTGAATGCAACGCTTGGCGGCCGCTTTCCCTGCCTTGATTTTGCGGGTGGAACTGTGGTCCACGTGACCTCCGGCGTGTCAGCGCTGGTGACGGCGTTATACCTGGGCAAGCGTGTGGGGTACCCGAAGGTTCCGATGCCGCCGCACTCTGTGGTGCTGAGCTTTATCGGAGCGGGGCTGCTGTGGGTTGGCTGGTTCGGGTTTAATGCCGGGTCGGCTCTCGGGGCAGGAACGCTGGCGACGTCTGCCTTTGTGGCGACGCATTTTGGAGCCGCGGCGGCGGCGATTGGATGGGGTGGTGCGGAGTGGATCCGGCAGGGAAAGGTGTCTGCGTTGGGAGCGATCTCTGGAGCAGTTGCGGGCCTGGTTGGTATCACGCCTGCGGCCGGCTTCGTAAGCCCGATGAATGCCCTGTGGATCGGTTTGATTACGGGCGTGTTCTGTTACTTCATGGTGGTCAAGGTGAAGGCGGTGTTCGGGTATGATGACTCCCTTGATGCCTTCGGTGTGCATGGCGCCGGCGGAACGATCGGTGCGCTGCTGACGGGGATCTTCGCCAATAGCGCGATCAATCCGATCTTTGGCGCGGGGAAGGCGACGGGACTGCTGGAGGGAAATGCTCACCAGCTGCTGAACCAGATGGTGGGCGTGGGTATCGCATGGGGGATATCGAGCCTGGGGACAGTTTGTATTCTGTTTGTGGTGGACAAGCTGATCGGTCTGCGAGTAAGTGAAGACGACGAACGCGAAGGGCTGGACCTGTCGCAGCACGGCGAAGAAGGGTACGACTGGGCGCACTAGCAGGAACGGCTTCGCGGAGGATGGAGCAATGCACAAGATTGAGGCAGTGATTCAGCCATCGAAGCTGGATGCGGTCAAGGATGCGCTGGTCGAGATCGGGGTCGTCGGTCTGACGATTCTGGAGGCACGCGGGCACGGACGGCAGAAGGGCCACACGGAGTTTTACCGCGGACGTGAGTACTCGGTTGACCTGTTGCCCAAGGTGAAGGTGGAGGCTGTGGTGCCGGACGACCTGCTGGAGCGCGCGATTCAGGCGATTGCGACGGCGGCGCGCACGGGAAAGATCGGTGACGGAAAGATCTTCATCTCGAAGATTGACGAGGTCATCCGCATTCGCAATGACGAGCGTGGCGAGACGGCGCTCTAGGCAGCGGCGCTGACGGTGGCTTCGGGATCGGGCAAGAGAAGGGTTCGATGATGAGCAGTGCAGAGCACACACCAGCGCATCCCAAGCCTGGCGGTCCGCAGGAGCGGTACCGCGCCGAGATGGCCGTCTTGCGGGAACGATTTGTCACTCGAGCTGCGGGTGGAGCGGCGTTTGTTCAGGCGCGCTCTGAGGCGGCAGACGATCTGGTACGCGGCCTATGGGACGAGGTCATCTCCGGCGCGCCTCTGCTCGAGAGCGGCGTTGCGCTGGTTGCGACTGGCGGATATGGGCGCAAGGAGCTGTTTCCGTACTCCGACGTGGACCTGCTCTTTCTTCTAAGCGCGGATCTGACCGAACGCGAGGTGAAGCCGGCGATCCGCTCCATGAGCGAACGGATGTGGGATGCAGGGGCGCGGTTTGCTCCGGCGATCCGGCGGCTGGCGGAGTGTGAGCAGGCGGATCCGGAGAACGTCGAGTTTGCGCTGGCACTGCTTGATCAACGCTTCGTCGCCGGAGACAGAGCGATTGCGGAGAGGCTGTCGCAGAAGGTGCTGCCCAAGCTGCTCAGAAAAGACTGCAAGATCCTGGTCAAGGGCATACAGGAGCTGACGCGGGCCCGCCATCTCAAGTTCGGCAATACGATCTTTCATCTGGAGCCGAATATCAAGGAGTGCCCGGGCGGTCTGCGGGATGCCCACGTGACGAGATGGCTCGGACAACTGGAGGAGACCTCGGCGGGCAAGATGACGGGAGGTTCTGCGGACGACAGTGAGATCCGGGAGGCGGTGCAGTTTCTGACCGGGTTACGTTGCTTTCTGCATTTTCGCCATGAGCGCGACGACAATACGCTCGATTGGCGGGCGCAAGATCAGGCGGCGGAGCAGCGCATCGGGGTCCCGGGTGGAGAGGGCGAGGGGCGCGCGCGGGTCCTCGATGCGGCGTACTGGATGCGGATTTATTTTCGCAACGCGCGCAATGTGGAGCGGGCAATGACTCGGGCCTTTGCCCCGTTTGCCGGATCGACCAAGGGAGCGGGGTTATTGGCGAAGTTTGCAAGACGTCCCGCACCTTCGCGCTGGCCGACGGGGTATGAGCGGGTGGGGGATCACGTTGGATTCGCGGCGGGCACACCCGAGACGGAGAGAGGATCGGATCCGGATACGGTTCTCGCACTGTTCGCCGAAGTGGCGCGGACGGGGGCTACGCCGGATGCGATGGTTGAAGCCGATCTTCTGCTTGGCTTGCCTGTCGTGGCGTCGCGCCTGGAGGATGGTGCCGGTCTGTGGCATCGTCTGCGGGAGATCCTGCTGGGTCGATTTGCGGGAACGGCGCTGCGCGTAATGCATGCGGTCGGTCTGCTGGATCTGCTGGTGCCGGAGTTCCACGGCATTGATTCTCTGGTGATCCGGGATGCCTACCATCGCTACACCGTTGATGAGCACACCTTTGTGCTGATCGACACGTTGCATGCTCTAGGCGAGGGCGATGGCCCGCTAGCCGAGTGGAGCAAGCGATTCAGCCAGGTGCTTGGCGAGTTGCCGCACAAGGAGATCCTGTTTCTTGCTGCGCTGATGCATGACACGGGCAAGGGTCGAAGCACAAGTGACCACACGGTGGAGAGTGCGCGGCTCGCGGAAAGCCTGCTCTCGCGACTGGAGCTTGAACCCTACGAAGCGCACATGACCGTCGACCTGGTACACAACCATCTCGAGATGTCTTCGGCCCTGCGCCGGGACATCTTCGATGCGGAGACGATTCGCGCGTTCGCCGGCAAGGTGCAGACGCAGGAGGCGCTGCGGATGCTGGTGCTGTTTACCTACGCCGACTTGAACGCGGTGCATCCGGATGCGTTGACTCCGTGGAAGGCGGAGAACCTGTGGCGGCTGTACATTGCGACGTCAAACTACCTCGACCATAGCGTCGACGACGAACGGGTGGGCGCACTGGCGACGGATCTGGTGGCGCGGGTGATGGCGACCTTGCCTGGGAGCGCAGAGGCAGTGGCCGCGTTTGTTGAGGGCTTTCCCGAGCGGTACGTACGGACGCGAAGTGCCGAGCAGATCCGAACTCATTTTGAGATGGCGGAGCACTTTGCGGAGGATCCCGTACAAATTAGATTTCGCTACTCGCCACTCGTGAATGAACTTGTGCTGGTGACGCTGGACCGTGCCTTGTTATTCGCGAATGTGGCGGGAGCGCTTGCCGCGTGGGGCATGAACATCGTGACCGCGGACGCGTTTTCGAACAAGCAGGGTACGGTGGTGGACAGCTTCCGGTTTACCGACAGCTTTCGGACGCTCGAGATGAATGAATCCGAGAGGGACCGGTTTGTGACCAGCGTGCACGACGTGGTGAATGGCAGGCTGGAGCTTGAGAAGCTGCTCAGCGGCAGGCGAAGAGGCAGCCGCCGCTTGCTGAAGACGCCTTCGGCCCCGAGCTTTGCAGTCAACAATGAGGCGTCAACGCACA
Organism: uncultured Acidobacteriaceae bacterium; assembly: GCA_964242875.1. Taxonomy (GTDB): domain Bacteria; phylum Acidobacteriota; class Terriglobia; order Terriglobales; family Acidobacteriaceae; genus Edaphobacter. The sequence goes on along the minus strand of CAXTCB010000012.1, from coordinate 35,831 downwards.
GCACGTTAGTGGAGTTAGTCGCGGACGATACGCCTGGCCTCCTTCGGGCCGTCAGTCTGACCCTGGCGGAGCACGGCTGCAACATCGAGGTGGCGCTGGTGGATACGGAAGGCGAGACGGCGATTGATGTCTTTTACCTCACGCGTAACGGGCGAAAGCTGATCACGGAGGAGACCTCCGCATTGATCGCGGCGCTGCGGGAAGCGGTGGTTGCTAATGCGGGGTAGGGCAACTTCTTTACTGCTGCTGTGTGTTGTCGGGCCGTCTGCGGGACCGGGACAGCAGGGAACGACTTCGGCGAAGCGGCTGGGTTCGCGCTTGTCTGTTGTGAAGCCATGCCAAGGCCGAGACTTCGAAGCTGTGGTGACCGCGGGCAAGAGCGTTCGCACGTCGATTGGCGGAGGGCTGGACTTCGTTCTCGAGGCGGTGCCGCATGGGTGGATGGTGCGGGTGCTGCCGTCTTCGGGACCTCGACCAGAGCCTGACTACGCCGAGGTTGCCACGCCGCCTTTCCGGTCGATCAATCCGCTCTTGTTGACGACCGACTTTGGATTTAGAGCACAGGACGTGATTGGGTGGAATCCGCGGACCTTCCACTATGCGGCGGGTGAATCGGAGTACAGCGAGGCGCAGCGAGCGTACCGCGCAACGATCTCCGCTGCATCGCCGACACGGGAGCAGGAGGCAGCGGTGACGCGGGCGGTCACGAGAGCGCGGGAGGGACGTCTGGAGATACTGGATGCGGTGCTGACGCCGGGTACGGCGGATCAAGCTGTGTCAGCTGGCCTGGTGGCGAGCCATTTCGCGTCGACCGCTCACACGGTGAGGGAGCCGGAAAGCGGAGCAGGCGGGCCGCTTGGCCAAGTTTTATCGCTCCGTTTCCGTGTCCGACTAAGTGATTTTGCAGGAAGAGGTTGCGAGGCATCAACGAAGGCGGTGAACAAACCGTAGAAGTCTGTGATTTCCTGCTTCTGAAGGAGTGGCGTCCGTCATAATAGGGACATGGCTACAGAAAACACCAGCGCTGGCCGGCCGACGAGCGGCCCAGAGAAGGCGGATCGCTACCTGTTTGGCAGCATGGACAGCATGGCGAAAAACCAAGTCAAAGTAAATGAAGTGAACTGGGGATACGATCAGCCGGAGGGCATCGTTCTGGCCTCTCTCGATGCGGCAGTGAACTGGGTGAGGAAGAACTCAGTGTGGCCGATGACGTTTGGATTGGCCTGCTGTGCGATTGAGATGATGTCCATGGGGGGATCGCGTTACGACATCGCGCGATTTGGCGCGGAGGTTTTTCGCCCGTCTCCCCGGCAGAGCGATCTGATGATCATTGCGGGCAGGGTGTCGCAGAAGATGGCTCCTGTCATTCGTCGGCTGTATGAGCAGATGCCTGAGCCGAAGTGGGTGATCTCCATGGGGGCGTGCGCAACGTCGGGTGGGGTCTTCAATAACTACGCATTGCTCCAAGGGGTCAATCAGATTATTCCAGTGGATCTGTACGTGCCGGGATGCCCGCCGCGTCCGGAGCAGCTCCTGTATGCGATCACGCTGTTACAGGAGAAGATACAGGCGGAGCGCGGGACGATTCGACGGACGCTTAACCTGAGCTGATGTTGGCGGGACGCATCAGAGTCCCTAGAAAGCGTCAGGATTTCTGCGCCTTCCGTTACTTTGAAGGTTCAGATTGTAGCGATGAAAGTTCTTTGTCCTAGTAGAGTTGGAAGAAGAAACTGCAGGGTTGCGTGGATTTTCTTCTCGTTCCGGTTTACAACTGCTATAAAGTTTATCGAATCAAAGTTGAACATAAAGAGAATCCAAGCATCTCGCAAGATATGCAGAACGTTTTAGCGGAGGAAGTAGAATGGTTTATAGCCCGTACTCTAAACTTGGCCGGTACGTACTGGCTGCATGTGCGGTCAGCCTGGGAGCAGCTAGCCTTGGCGCTCAGACTGCACCCAGCGCGCCCGCCCCAGCCGGGCCAAACCCTTCACGGTTTGATCTTTTCACTGGGTACTCCTATTTTGGTGCGCACGGACAGGTAAAGCCTGCCGGCATCAACTATTCGTCGGTCGATTTGGGTGCGGCCGGCAGTGGTGCCTACTACTTCAACAAGTATGTTGGCGCAGAGATCCTCATTACGGCTCATCCTGACGGCAACAACGATGGAATTTACACGGGATCAGCCGGTCCGATCTTTCGCGCTCCGATGCAGAATTTCACCTTGTTTGCTCATGGCCTAGCCGGAGCAGCGCGGATCGGTGGTCCGAACAACAGCGGCTCACCGTTCTACCATGAGCCCTATCAGTGGGGGCCATCCCTTGCCGTCGGTGGCGGTATGGACTATGACCTTCCCTTCCTGAATCACCGCTTCTCCCTGCGTCTTTTTGAGGCTGACTACCGTTATATTCACGCAGATTTTGGTCCTTATACTCCTCCACCCACTCCGGGTGTCATGGGTGGTCGTGCCAACCTGGGCGCGGCGGAGCTGAGCACTGGCATCGTGACACACTTCGGCTCGATCATTCCGCCGCCGCCTGTGACGTTTGCCTGCGTTGCATCGCCTGAGACCGGCTATCCGGGCGACCCGATCACCATCACGGGTACGGCTGCCAATCTCAATCCGAAGAAAACAGCGACGTATACATGGACCACGGATGGGGGCACGATCAGCGGCACCTCGAACGTGGCCAATATCGACACCAAGGCTTCGAATCCAGGGAGCTACACGGCGAAGGGTCATGTCACGGAAGGCAAGAAGCCTGGTGAGATGGCGGACTGCTCTGCTGCATACACGATCAAGGCCTTTGAGCCACCGACGGTCAGCTGCTCGGCAAATCCTTCCAGCGTAAATCCGGGTGACTCTTCCACGATCACGGCAACGGGTGTGAGCCCGCAGAACCGGCCGCTTACGTACAGCTACAGCGCAACGGCGGGATCGATTACCGGCAACACCTCTACCGCGACTCTCAGCACTGCGGGAGCGGCACCGGGTACGATTACCGTTACCTGCAACGTAGTGGACGATAAGGGACAGACGGCTTCGCAGACGACGACTGTAACGGTCAACGCACCTGCACCGCCGCCGGCGCCGACTACGAGCAATCTCTGCTCAATCAACTTCGATCGTGACAAGCGTCGCCCAACACGCGTCGACAATGAAGCGAAGGCTTGCCTTGATGATATCTCCCTCAATCTGCAGCGCTCCTCTGACGCGAAGCTTGCGGTCGTTGGAAACGCGGCGGGCGGAGAGCGAATGGGCAACAAGCTAGCTGCAGAGCGCGCCGTCAACACCAAGGACTACCTGGTCAAGGAGAAGGGCATCGATGCATCTCGCGTCGCGGTCTACACCGGAACTCAGGATGGCAAGACGGTAACGACAACCTTGATCCCGGCTGGTGCAACGCTTGACAGCACTGGAATCACGGCAGTAGACGAATCGGCAGTCAAGGTTCATCCGCGGGCCGCAACGCGCCACCACAAGAAGTAATCGGCAAGAGAAACGAATGAGTGAAGGCTGGCTGGGTTGTCATCCCAGCCAGCCTTTTTCACGTTGATGATGTTCTTAGCAGCGCTTGCACGTTTTGTTCTCAGAAGCAGGAAAGTACACCGCTCCATGACTCCATCCGTTTTGAACACCATCTGGAAGCAAGTTGCACGTCAGGCTTCCATTGCTCTCTCATTTCTGTGTCTGGCTGCTCCCCTGTCCGCCTCTCCTTGGCTGCCGTTTGGACCCTTCGGAGGCGATGCCCGGTCATTTGGCGTCGACCCTTCGGACCACGAGCATCTGTACCTGGGGAGCCTGAATGGCTGGATCTTTGAGACGCACGATCGGGGCGCAACCTGGGCACGTCTGGCACGGCTCGGACTCCGGGATGATCTGGCACTCGATCACATTCTGGTGGACCCAGCCAATCCCAAGCACCTGCTTGTTGGCGTGTGGGTGCCCGGGAGCAAGGAAGGTGGACTGTACAGCAGTGTTGACGCCGGAAAGAGCTGGGTCGAGAACTCTGACATGAAAGGCGAGTCTGTTCGATCGATGACTGAGTCTCTTTCGGATAGCAAGGTTATTGTCGCGGGAACGCTGAAGGGGGTCTTTCGATCCACAGATTCAGGAGTGCATTGGACACAGATCAGCCCGGCAGGGAGTACAGAGATCCACGAGGTTGAATCGATTGCCATCGATCCTGCGAACCCGGCGGTGATCTATGCGGGTACCTGGCATCTTCCATGGAAGACGATCGATGGTGGGGCGCACTGGACCAATATCAAGGAAGGGATCATCGATGATTCAGATGTTTTCTCTATCATCGTTGATCCGAAGTCTCCCTCGACAGTGTATGCAAGTGCCTGCTCCGGTATTTACAAGAGTGATGATGCCGCGGCGAAGTTCAGAAAGATTCAAGGTATCCCGTCGACCGCGCGCAGAACCCGTGTGCTGAAGCAAGACCCAGGACAGCTGGCAACGGTGTTTGCCGGGACTACCGAAGGCCTATTTCGAACGCTGGACGAAGGAAAGACGTGGAACCGGACGACGGGACCCGAAGTGATCGTGAATGATGTCTTTGTGGACCCGAAGAACTCCAAGCGGGTTCTTCTTGCCACGGATCGGGGGGGAGTTCTCGCGTCGGAAGATGGGGGATCGAGCTTCAGTCCGGCCAACAACGGCTTTACGGCCCGGCAGGTTGCCGCCTATGCGGCGGATGCTCACAAGCCAGCTTCACTCTACGTCGGAATCTTGAATGACAAGGAGTGGGGAGGTGTCTTCACCAGCGACAACGGCGGCCTGAGCTGGATTCAGCAGAGCACGGGGCTCGGCGGCCGAGACGTCTTTGGGTTGGTGCAGGCCGTGGATGGAACGTTTGTCGCGGCCACATCGCACGGGATCTTTCGCTTGAAGGATTCGATGTGGACGATGGTGACCAGCTTCCAGGAGGCAGGCGCTGCTCCCAAGGCGATGAAGACCTCACGGAGCGCGTCGCTTAAGAAAGCTAGTGGAGGAGTCTCGCCCAGGGCGACGAGTCGACCGGTGAAAGCGGACGCGTTCGATGGCGGAGCGTACGGTCTTGCCGCGGATGGGAATGTCATCTTCGCAGTGACCAGCAAGGGGCTGATGACGAGTCCAACAAGCGGAGAGAGCTGGACATCGATCAGTTCGCTGCCCGAGGGAACGTACCGTGCCGTGGCGGTGGCAAAGAGCGTAGTCGTCGCGGCGACACTGAACTCCATGGCCCTTTCGACCGACAGCGGCGCGAGTTGGGCCGAACTCGCGAAGCCGGATGGCCTGACCCAGATCTCAGCGTTGGCCGTGGACGATGAGGGAGATCTCTGGGTTGGTGGGCGGGAGGGTTTGTTTGTCCGCCGAGGGGGTATGTCGGCCTGGCAGAATCCCCCGAATCTACCTATTCGCGATGTGAATAGTCTGTCTTTTGACAGGGCTTCTCGTCAGATTGTTGCGACCGCAAACAGTACAACGACGCTGATTTTTGCCATTCACCTTCCAGACTTCACGACGAAGACCTGGGACACGGGATGGCACATGCGATTCGTGCGGGTAGTTGGTGATCACATGATCGGAGCTACCCTGTATGACGGAATCGTACTTCAACCACGCATGGTGGAGTCGCCGATTGCCCTCGCACATTAGGGCGGCGGCGTAGACTTAGGGTATGAGTCCTGTGCCTGCTCCTGCCGTTTCACGCCACGGTTTCCAGACTGATGATGCCGCTCTCGCGCCGATTGCGGAGCGGGTTTTAGCCGGCGAGCGCCTTGGATTTGAGGATGGCGTTCAGCTTTATCGAAGCGGAGATATCCTTGCAGTCGGCTGGCTGGCGAACTACGTTCGTGAACGCATCCATGGGGATCTGGCGTACTTCAACGTCAATCGCCATATCAATCCGACCAATGTATGTGTCGCGTCGTGCCGGCTCTGTGCCTTTGGCCGGAAGAAGGGTGATGCAGGCACGTACACCATGGCTCTTGAAGAAGCTTTCGAGACGGCAGCGAGCGGGTACACGGAGGCCGTGACAGAGTTCCACATCGTTGGCGGTCTGCACCCGGATCTTCCCTTCGAGTACTTCATGGATCTGGTCCGCGGCCTGAAGCAGAGATTCCCAAAGGTCCATGTCAAGGCGTTCACGATGGTGGAGGTAGCCTTTCTCGCCAAGCGTGGCAAGATGACCATCCCTGAGACGCTGCAGCGAATGAAAGATGCGGGAGTGGACTCCATGCCCGGAGGTGGTGCGGAGATCTTTGCCGACCGGATCCGGCATATTATCTGCGATCACAAGATCGACGGCGGGGAGTGGCTTGAGACGGCACGGCTTGCGCATCGGATGGGCCTGCGGTCGAACGCGACCATGCTTTACGGGCATGTAGAGGATGAGGAAGATCGGGTGGACCATTTGCTTCGTCTTCGCGAGGTCCAGGACGATACGGGGGGGTTCCAGACCTTCATCCCGCTTGCCTTTCATCCCGATCACACGGCACTGGATCATATTCCAAGGACAACCGGGATGCTGGACATTCGACAGATTGCGGTGAGCCGGCTGATGCTGGACAACTTCGCTCACATTAAGGCGTATTGGCAGATGATGACCCCCAAGATCGCACAACTTGCCCTGCGTTTCGGAGCCGATGACATCGACGGCACTGTGATCGAGGAGAAGATCTATCACGACGCCGGGGCAACGACTCCGCAGGGGATGCGCCGTTCGGATCTTGTTCGTCTGATCACGGAAGCAGGACGGCGACCTTTCGAGCGCGACACGATGTATCGAGCGGTCACTCGCAGCGAGGACACGTTTACCGTCGCTGTTTGAGGAGCGTCGTGACCTAAGATGCTTTTGCCTGGTGACTTCAAAGGGGGAGCCTCGGTGAGCAGTTTTCAGCTGCTTGCGCCGTGGGTGGCAGTATACCTTTGCGCCCAGGAATGGGGGACCGTGTCTCTCCAGGGGTACGTCGCTTCCGTTCTCAGCTTCTTGGACTTGCGTTCTGTCGGACTTTTCGAGGCGAAAGATCCTCTTGACGCTATCGTCGAGACTTGATTCG
>CAXTCB010000012.1:25431-28684 GCA_964242875.1 uncultured Acidobacteriaceae bacterium | reverse complement strand
TCGTCCTTTTCGGATGAGAGGAAAAGACACTACTTCTTCCCGAAGATCTCCCCCATGCGACGGATCTGCGCGCCAACCCCGCGAAGCTTTTCTTCGAATCGCTCGTACCCTCGATCCAAGTGGTAGACGCGGTCCAGGATGGTCTCACCATCGGCGACCAGGGCGGCAAGCACAAGGGAGGCAGAAGCACGAAGATCTGAGCACATGACCGCTGCCGACTGCAACGAGGTCTTCCCGCGCACGGTCGCCGCACGGCCTGACACGGTTATGTTCGCGCCCATCCGATTAAGCTCCTGCACATGCATGAAGCGGTTCTCGAAGATATTTTCGGTGACGACGGTCGAGCCTTCAGTCTGAGTTGCAAGCGCCATGTACTGCGCCTGCATATCAGTTGGAAATCCGGGATACTCCTCGGTTGAGATATCCGTGGCACGAAGATTACCGCCCGACCGAACGCGTACAGAATCAGCACCCACATCCAAGCGAACGCCGCATTGGTCGAGCTTGGCCAGAACCGAACCCAGGTGCGCTGGATTGCAGCCGTCGATATTCAGATCGCCACCGGTGATGGCACCAGCGATGAGGAAGGTCCCGGCTTCGATCCGATCCGGGTTGATGCGGTGGCGGGCGCCGTGCAGACGCGGCACACCTGTGACGCGGATTGTCGAGGTGCCAGCTCCGGTGATCTTGGCGCCCATGGCCGTGAGGAGATCCGCAAGGTCCGTGACCTCGGGCTCTCGCGCACAGTTCTCGAAGAGCGTCTCGCCATCCGCTAAAACGGCTGCCATCAAGAGGTCTTCCGTGCCAGTGACTGTAATTTTGTCAAAGACGATGTGCGCGCCCTTGAGGCAGTCCGTCCTGGCTTCGAGGTAGCCGTGCTCCTGGGTAATGACCGCCCCCATCGCCTCGAGTCCCTTGATGTGAAGGTCGATTGGACGGCCTCCGATGGCGCAGCCGCCCGGCATGGCGACGCGTGCCAGACCTGTTCGCGCGATCAGGGGTCCAAGCACAAGCGAACTGGCGCGCATGGTCTTGACGATCTCGTACTTGGCCACAGGATCGGAGAGTACAGCGCAACGGATGCGCGTGCGATGCTGTGCTCGACCGTAGCCCAGCTCTACTTCGGCACCCATACTCTCCAGCAGCCTTCGCTCTGTCTCAATGTCTCGAACCTGAGGAACATTTTCCAGGATGACCTCATCCTCAGTCAGGATTGCCGCGGCCATGCAAGGAAGCGCCGAGTTCTTGGCGCCAGAGATTTTGATTGTGCCGAGCAGGGGATTCCCACCACGGACGACGAATTTGTCCATAGTGAGAGTTTACGGAAGTGTCAGGAGGAAATGGGGTGCTGAGCTAGATGCGAATGCCAGAACACGCGCGGCTACGAAGAAATCACCCCGCGCGATATGCTTCAGGTCAGAGCTCAAGCCTTGAATCATCAATTGCGAGTCGGACGTTTCCATCCGATTTTGTTAGCCTGCGGACTGCTTCCATTTTGTCGACATCTGCTCTCAGCATGACGACGGCGATCGGAATGGACTTGCCGGCAGACTTGATGGTTCGAATAGCTGTCTCACGGTCGATGTCGCAGACCTTCATCAGGACGCGAATTCCTCGCTCGACAAGCTTTTCATTCTTCATGTGCACGTTAACCATCTGGTTTTCGTACACGTAGCCAAGACGTGTCATGGCGCCAGTCGTGATCATGTTGCAGATCATCTTTTGTGCAGTAGACGCCTTCATTCTAGTTGATCCAGTGATGACTTCCGGCCCAACCTCAGCGATCACGGTGGTGTCGGCTACCTGAGACAGTGCAGTGCGATGGTTGCAGGTGATGGCTGCCGTTTTTGCTCCGCGTGCACGGGCATATTCCACCGCGCCAACCACATACGGGGTCCGACCGGAGGCGGAGACGCCGATGACGATGTCTTTGCGGGTAGGCCGGCGGCGTGCTATGTCGCGCTGTCCGATCTCTGGAGAATCCTCATTCACGTCTGAGGCACTTGCCAAGGCTTTTGGACCACCGGCCATGATGTATTGCACCTGTGAGGGAGCGGTTGCGAAGGTCGGTGGGCATTCAGAGGAATCCAGCGCGGCGATGCGCCCGCTTGAGCCGGCACCTACATAGATCAGGCGACCGCCATCCCGTAATGATCGTGCAACCGTGTCGATGACGATCGCGATTTCAGGAAGTGCTTTCTTCACTGCTGCCGCAATTTTCGCGTCCTCGTGATTGATGATGCGCGCAATCTCGAGGGCGGATTTGGTGTCCAAGCCCTCCGAGGCGGCGTTGGTCGTCTCGGTCATCAAATCATAGAGAGTAGAGCTCTCGCGGCTATCGTTTCGAGAGTAAGGAGGCTGCTCTAACATCGTGAGGGTGGCCATAGGATTCGCCTGCGTTCAAGGCTGATTCTACCGTAATATCGACTTATTGCGATGACCAAGACGATGTAGGTCTCTCTAATCGCACCCAAGGGGTTGGTGGAGGGTTACTACGGGGCTGCCGGTCGCCGGATGATCCGTAGCGGGCGTACCACCAACCAGCCGAGGTGAGTTCAGGACAGACGGCTAAACGGCAGAAGCGTCTAACCAGGAAGAAGAGAGGTCGCCGGCACGTGAAGGAAGACCGAGAAGAGACGCCGAGTGGCAATGAGGAGCCGGGGATCGGGGATGGTCGTTCTGCGCCCGTTCTGAGTCCGAGCACTCAGTCGTCGCTGCGCTCCTGGATGCGTGATCTGATCCTGTCAGTTTTCGTTTCGATCTTCATTATTGTTTTCCTGTATCAGCCTGTTCGCGTAGAGGGCACGAGCATGCTACCTATGCTGGAGGATCAGGACCGCCTCTTTATCAACAAGATGGCGTATCGAGTGGGAGAGATCCACCGCAGTGATGTCGTCGTGTTTCTCTACCCTCACGATCACGAGAAGAGTTATATCAAGCGGGTTGTCGCGCTTCCCGGAGATACGCTGCGCATCGATCATGGACGCGTTTCTGTAAACGGCAAGCCTCTTCTTGAGGAATACGTTCCGGCCCGATATGCCGACGACAGGTCATTTCCGGAGACGACGATTCCCGACCGCCAGTATTTCCTGATGGGAGATCACCGTTCAATCTCGAGCGACAGCCGGGAGTTCGGTCCAGTGGACCGGAATCTGATCTACGGCAAGGCTGCGTTCGTTTACTGGCCGGTAGACCAACTCGGTGTCGTGCGCTAGATCGTCCACCACAGAAGTAGCAGACGAGACTCGGGACC
>CAXTCB010000012.1:0-25331 GCA_964242875.1 uncultured Acidobacteriaceae bacterium | reverse complement strand
CACAGAAGTAGCAGACGAGACTCGGGACCGAGGCGGTATGCTCCGCGTGAGCTACTGAGGTTCTCATGTACAAACGGTTTGCCGGATTACTTTTAATGCTTACTTCGATTGTCTTTCTTCCCTCGTTGCGACTAAACGCGCAAGCGCCCTACCACCGCACGCGACCGCGAAACACCCATCGCCGCCCGGGTCCAGTCACGCTGCGCCGGCACTCTGCACATCGATCGAGAGAGTAGCTTCCGCGAGCTTGCGTCGGCGAAAGGCTAGGACTCATCAGGCGTTTGAAAGTGGACGATCTGGGAGAACGTCTGCGGGTCCAAGCTGCCGCCGCCAACGAGCGCTCCATCGATCTCAGGTTTGGCCATCAAGGAAGCGACATTCGACGGCTTGACGGAGCCGCCATAGAGGATTCGGATCGCGTCAGCGATTTCTGTTCCATAACGACGCTGTATTTCACCGCGGATGATGGCGTGCGTTTCATTTGCGATCTCAGGGCTGGCGGTGGATCCGGTCCCGATTGCCCAAACCGGTTCGTACGCGATTACGAGCATGTGCGCCTTGTCCTGGGGAAAGTTGGCCAGGGCCGCTCCCATTTGCGCCAGCAAGGTGTCAGCGGTATACCCTTCCTGCCTGTCAGACAGCATCTCGCCGAGGCAGACGACCGGTGTCAATGCATGCGCGCAGGCTGCTTTGATCTTCAGATTGACGTGTTCATACGTTTCATTGGCGTAGAGGCGTCGTTCCGAGTGCCCCAGAAGTACGTGCGTTGCGCCGATAGACGTCAGCATGGTTGGCGATGTTTGTCCCGTGTAGGGCCCTTCGTTCAGCCAGTGCATTGTCTGTGCACCCGCCCTGATCACGCTGCCCCGCACTGCATCGATCACTGAAACGAGCGACGTCGCTGTGGGAAACAGGACGATCTCGCTGTTTGCAGGGGAATGGATCATCGGCAGAAATTCGTGAATAAACGCCACCGAATCCGTTGGACTTTTATACATCTTCCAGTTCGCTGCAATGATCGGTGTTCGCATGCTGTTCAGTCTAGACTGCTCCTGGTATAGAGAGGGTGTCGCGGCAGTCTTGAAACAACCTGCCTTCCCGTGTGAGATCCGCGTCAGTTTTTCTCGGTAAGGGCTTCTACCCCTGGGAGCGTTTTTCCCTCGATAAACTCGAGAGATGCTCCGCCGCCGGTAGAGACATGCGTGATTTGGTCAGCGACTCCCGATTGCTGTATTGCTGCAACAGAGTCGCCTCCACCCACGATCGTGGTTGCATCTTCATTCTTGGCGACGGCGTGTGCAATGGCGTTCGTTCCTTTTGCGAAGGCAGGCAGCTCAAAGACACCCATCGGGCCATTCCAGATGATAGTGCTTGCCTCTGCAATAGCGGCCGAGAAGCTTTCGATAGAGGCGGGTCCGACATCAAGAGCCATCAGATCCTCGGGAAACGCACCGCTGCCGGTGAAGATCTCCGTCTTCGCATCATTGGCGAAGTGATCCGCCAAGACATGATCGATGGGCAGCAGCAACGTCACACCATTCTTCTTCGCTTTCGAGAGTGCGGCGCGGGCGACCTCGACTTTGTCGCCTTCGACCAAGCTCTTTCCGGTGGTCTGACCCTGAGCGTTCAAAAACGTGTAGGCCATGGCACCCCCGATGATGAGCGTATCTACTTTATCGAGCAGGTAATCGATCGCTTCGATCTTGTCTGAGACCTTTGCACCGCCGAGGATGGCCACGAAGGGTTTCACGGGATCGTTGACTGCTTTGCCCAGATACTGCAGTTCCTTATCCATCAGAAGACCGGCTGCGGATTGCTTGACGAAGTGGGTGATGCCCTCGGTTGAGGCGTGAGCGCGATGGGCGCTGCCGAAGGCGTCATTGACATAAAGATCGCAGAGGCTGGCCAGTTGCTTCGCGAAGGCGGGATCGTTCCGCTCTTCTTCAGGATGGAAACGAAGATTTTCTAACAGGAGCGTTTGGCCAGATTCGAGCTGCGTGGCCATTTCCATGGCGACCTCACCGACACAATCGGGAGAGAAGGCGACGTTTTCTCCGGGGCCAAGGACATGATCCAGCAACTCTCGCAGACGATCCACGACAGGCCGCAGACTCATTGCCTCCACACGCGTTCCTTTTGGACGACCGAGGTGCGAGCAGAGGATCACTTTCGCGCGATGGCGAATTGCATATTCGATGGTGGGGATGGTCTCTCGAATACGGGTGTCATCAACGATCTCTCCACCATCTTTCGAGAGGGGCACGTTAAAGTCGACACGAATCAGCACACGCTGGTTGGCAAGGTTCAGGTCACGAATGGAGAGCTTAGACATGGAGACTCCGGGGGGACACGCAGTGCGATGCTGCTTAGGCTGTGGGATCGACGGCTTCCACTTCAATCTCAATACGCCAGTCTGGATTGAGCAGAGAAGAAACAACGACCATTGTGGCTGCGGGAAGGGTGATCGAGAAGAACTTGCCGTGGATGCGACCGATCTCTTCCCAATCTTCTAAGCGGGTCAGGTAAAGGCGAGTTCGTACTACATGCTCAATCGAACTGCCCGCTTCTTTTAGGACCGTGGCAATCAGCTTCAGGCATTGCTCCGTCTGCGTTGCTGGGTCGGCAGTATCAGCACCGACCGGTCCTGTCCCCGAGACATGGACGTGATTGCCGATGCGGACTGCACGCGAAAAGCCGATGATTGGTTCGTACGGGCTGGTGCCGGCGAAGTTTGTACGTTGGCTCATACATGTTGGATGAGGAAAGCAGAGCGAAGGACCGTCGTGTGTAGAGATCTGATCTTCGCTCCGGCTTTCAACGGTGACACTTACAGGCCTTTCGTTTCAAGGAAGAGGATGAGATCCTTGACCCGGCTTGAGTAGCCCCACTCGTTGTCGTACCAGCTGATCACCTTGCCAGTCTGCCCTATAACCTTTGTGAGTTTGGAGTCGACAATGGAGGAGAGTGGGTTGCCGCGAAAGTCTGCGCTTACCAGTTCTTCCTCGGTGTAGCCGAGGTATCCCTTCAGCGGTCCAGACTGCGACGCCTGCTTTAACGCGTTGTTGACGGAAGCGATCGAGATGGGCTTTTCCGCGACAAAGGTGAGATCAACGACGGAGACATTCGGAGTCGGCACACGGATCGAGAATCCATCGAGCTTGCCGTCCATCTCCGGAATCACAAGCTTCAGAGCCTTGGCGGCGCCGGTGCTCGAAGGGATCATCGAAAGAGCGGCGGCGCGCGCCCGTCGCAGATCCTTGTGCGGTGTATCCAGGATGACCTGATCGTTCGTATAGCTGTGGATCGTCGTCATGATCCCCGATGCGATTCCAAAGGTGTCATTCAATACTTTGACGATCGGTGCCAGGCAATTCGTCGTGCAGCTCGCGTTTGAGATCACGTTATGCTTGGCGGGATCGTACTTGCTTTCATTGACCCCCAGAACGACGGTGAGGTCCTCGTTGGTGGCCGGCGCCGAGATGATCACCTTCTTTACGGTAGAGCCAAGGTGAGCCTTCGCCTTTGTGGCATCGGTGAAGAAGCCGGTAGACTCGACGACAACTTGCGCCCCTACAGAAGCCCAATCGAGCTTCGACGGGTCGCGCTCAGCGAAGACCTTGATCTTCTTTCCATCTACGGAGATGAAGTCTTCGCCTGAGGCGATCTCGTTCTTGAGATTGCCCAGAATGGAGTCGTACTTGAGAAGATGGGCGATCGTTGCTGGACTCGTCAGATCATTGACTGCGACGAACTCGATCTCGGGGTTACCCAAAGCGGTGCGAAATACATTGCGGCCGATGCGGCCGAAGCCGTTTATCCCTACCTTCACTGCCATGCGTGCGGTTGCTCCTGTCGCATACGATTGCGTTCAACATCATTGTAAGCGCGGCTGTTGGCCTGCTGGCTAGCAGACTCTGAAGAGAGGATTCCAACCCGACCCAAGTTGCTGCTTATTTCCGCGCTGTGTTACAAGCGAGCTATGCGCGACCTGCGCGAATGGATTCTAGATAAGATGAGACGACGCTCGAGACGACCGCCCAACGACTCCGAGTCGACCGGCAAGATTGGCCAGGAACTGCCAACTGATCAGTTGGCACCACTTCGCCCGACCTATCCTGATCCTGTCGCCGCACGGCCGGAGACGCAAGAGGTTGTAACGCCCGAGCCCGTCCAACCGCTCACGCCCGCCTCCTCGAGTGAACCTCCGCTGGAAGGCGAACAACAGCCTGCTGAGCGAAAGATCATCGTTGAGACGCAGCCTGAGCATCTTGGCACGCCGCCGGCGGAAGCCGTGGCGGCCAAATCTCCTCGTGGCTATGTTGTTCTCACGATCGGTTTGCCTGGATCGGGAAAGACGACATGGTACAAACGCCGGGGCGTGACACCATTGTCGAGCGATCTTCTGCGAAATATTCTGTTCGACGACATCACAGAGCAGCGGTATCAAGGGCTGGTATTTTCGACGTTGAGAAGTCTTCTGAGAGCGCGACTGATCGCCAAGATGCCGTGGAACTATGTCGATGCGACGAACCTCTCACCGCATGAGCGTCGGCAATGGATCAAGATGGCAAAGAGCTTCGGCTACGAGGTGCAGGCGGTCTTCTTTGATGTCCCACTCGCCGTTTGCCTTGAACGAAATTCGAAGCGAGAGCGCGTTGTGACGGACGAGGTCATGCAGAAGATGGCTGAACGGCTGCGACCTCCGACGTTCAAGGAAGGTTTCGAAAAGATCACAGTCGTTCGCGTGAAAGGCCAGGGTGGTTCTGAGCCGACCGGCGCGCCGCCCGATCCTGCGGAGAACCCTCAGGAAGAGATCTCCTAACCGCAAGCGCGAGAGGAACTTCATGGCGAGCGGAGAGATCAGTTTTAGCGACGTTGCTCTCACGCTCGACGGTCAAGAGATTCTGCATGGCATTACGCTCTCGCTTGAGGGGACCTCGACGACGGCTCTGCTGGGACGAAGCGGCTCGGGCAAGACAACTCTGCTTCGCATGATCAATGGGCTTGTGACGCCCTCCAGCGGGCAGGTCTGCGTTCACGGGAAAAGTGTCGCGAGCTACGATCCAGTCGCGTTGCGTCGCGGAATCGGTTACGTCATTCAAGAGAGCGGTTTGTTTCCGCACATGACCGTGGCCCGAAATGTGGGCCTCAGCTTTGAGCTCGCCGGGAGATCCAGAGCAGCGATGGACTCGCGAATGGATGAGGTCTTAGATCTCACCGGCCTGACTCCCAGGGAGTATGCAAAACGGTATCCCTATCAGCTTTCTGGAGGTCAGAAGCAGCGAGTGGGGCTTGCTCGCGCACTGATGAGCGATCCTCCCATTCTGCTGATGGATGAGCCGTTCGGCGCGCTCGATCCGATTACAAGATCTGAGATCCAAACCATGATGCAGGAGCTTCTCAAGCGAGTTCGCAAGACCGTGGTCATGGTCACGCACGATCTTGAAGAGGCGCTGTACCTGGCTGATCGCGTTGTCTTTCTTGAACGCGGCAGCGTGGTCGCTGATCTGCCGTCGAAAGAGGTGCGCAAGAGCCAGCATCCGGCTGTGCTCGGATATCTGAGGGCGATACGCCGTGCGGAGCCCGATCCCGTTGCTGCCGGTGACCCGCTTTGACGGGCGTACAGCGATTTCTTTCCCGGCACGGATGGGAGATCGCCAGGCTGAGCTTTGAGCATCTATGGCTCACCGGGTCTGCGATGTTGCTGGCGGTTCTTATCGGTCTGCCGCTTGGCATTTTCCTCACTCGTCGAAGAGCCTTTGCGAAGCCTGTGCTTGCGATCGCGAATGTTATCCAGACTGTTCCGAGCCTTGCTCTCTTCGGCTTGCTTCTCCCCGTTCCATGGCTGGGTGAGAACGCCGCGCGCCTGGCTATCCTTGCCTTGACGGGGTACGCGCTTCTGCCAATCCTGCGAAACACCTTCGTGGGAATCGAAGGGATTGACCCTGCATTGCGCGATGTTGCGAATGCGCTCGGTATGACTGATTGGCAGAGACTCTATAAGGTCGAGCTTCCGATGGCTGCGAGTTTTATTCTTGCCGGCATCCGCACGGCGACCGTGATCTGCGTTGGTGTGGCAACGATCGCGGCGGCGATCGGTGCGGGGGGACTTGGCGAGCTTATCTTTCGTGGTGTAGCCAGCGTCGACAACGGTCTTGTGCTGGCAGGCGCGATTCCCGCAGCACTTCTGGCTCTGATCGCTGATACCGGCCTGGGTATTCTGGAGCGTCGTGTCGCAGTGACGGATCGCCGGCCATGAACCTCAAGGCAACGCGAATCTATCTCCCACTCATCATCGCTTTGGGCTTGTGCAGCGTGATTGCTTGCGCACCGCCACGATCGTCGCGGATCACCGTTGGAGCGAAGAACTTTACGGAGCAGACGGTGGTAGGCGAGCTCTTAGCGCAAGAGATAGAAGCTCTTGGCGGCGGAAGGGTCGAGCGCCGCTTCTATCTTGCAGGCAGCTATATCTGCCAGCAAGCGCTGTTGGGAGGAAGGATTGACGCCTATGTGGAGTACACCGGCACAGCCCTGACTGCGATTTTGAAACAGCCTGTTGATCGCGATCCCGAACGGGTTATGGCGACTATCTCGCGCTTATATCGAGAGCGGTATGGCATTCAGGTTGGGCGATCTCTTGGTTTTGAGGACACGTTCGCCATGGTGATCCGCGGCTCTGAAGCGAAGAGGCTGAAGCTTACAACACTCAGCTCCGTGATAGCAGCTGCGCCGTCCATGCGCTTAGCCGTTGGTTACGAGTTCGAGGAGAGACCCGATGGCCTGCGTGGCTTGCAGGAGACGTATGGTCTCAAATTCGCTGGTGCACCCCGTGTTATGGACTTAGGTCTTCTGTATCGCGCGCTTGCTGCCGGCCAGGTTGATATTGTGGCAGGAAATTCGACAGACGGTCCGATTCAGGCATTCGGTTTCTACGCCCTCACGGATGACCGGCGGTACTTTCCCCCGTATCAAGCAGTTCCTCTGGTACGTTTGGAATCCATAAAGTCGCATCCCGTACTTGGCAGGGCAATCGACCGCCTGGCGGGCCGAATCACCGAAGCGGACATCCGCGACATGAACGACGCTGTTGATCGACAACACAAGGACGTAGGCGACGTGGTGCGAGCGTTTCGTGGAAGAAAGGGGCTATGACAACAGATCTGTCCAAGCAGAAGACTTCGGCCGAGCCGTGGATGCGAGGCACACATACCGAGCTGGATGCCTTGCGCCGAGGTGTAGTCCACGCGCTCGAGTTATCGCTCGAAGATGCCGAGCGGTGGGTTGCGGATCTGCCGGAGGCTTCTCTGGAGGCTCGACCGTCGGGCCTGCCGAGTATCGCATTTCATCTGCGCCACATTGCCCGGTCGCTTGATCGTCTACTTACCTATGCGGAGGACCGACAACTTAGCGAAGGACAGTTATCGTTGCTTCACAGTGAATCGACCCCTGACACCTCTACGGCGACGCTCAAGGAATACCGTGATGGCGTAGAGAAAGCGATGGCGCGGATTTTGTGCTTTCCTGCAGAACAGCTCGAGCAACCACGCGGCATCGGGCGAATGCGTTTACCGACGACTGTCGGCGGTCTGCTCGTGCACTGTGCGGAGCATACACAACGACATTCTGGACAGATGGTCACGACAGCGAAGCTGGTCGTCCTCAACTGCACAGACCAAGCGAATCACTAGCCAACCAAATGACCCATCTTGTCGCGCTTTGTCTCCAGATAGCGTGCGTTCTCGATCGACTCGGGAACGATCGCGGAGATCCGCTCGATTACCTGGATTCCATGCGCTTCAAGGGCCGCCACCTTCTCCGGGTTGTTCGTCATCAATCGCACGGCAGGAACGCCGAGATGCTGCAACACAAGCGCAGGAAGCTCGAAGACACGACAGTCGGCCTTGAAGCCGAGTTCCAGATTGGCCTCAATGGTGTCTCTGCCGAGATCCTGAAGTTCGTAGGCGCGTAACTTAGCCATCAGACCGATGCCGCGCCCCTCTTGCTGTTCGTATAAGACCATGCCGCGACCTGCTTCAGCGATCGTCGCCAACGCAAGCTCGAGTTGCTGGCGGCAGTCGCACCGGAGGGAATGGAAGACATCTCCAGTTAGACACTGGGAATGGATGCGAACGATCGGGGGTGATTCGAGAAGGTCGCCCATGATGAGAGCCACAGCTCCTTCCACCCGGACAAGAGGAGTTGGCGAAGCGGCATTACAGGGTTCCGGATTTTCGGTTGTACCTTCAAAGCCGAGGATGCGGAAATGGCCCCAACGCGTGGGGAAGTCAGCATCTGCGAGCTTCTGAATCGTCATTACCGGCATATCTGCATTATATGATTCGCAAGACTCACCTTGGATTCGGGACGGCGTAGAGTGAAGGGGTGCTCCAGCCCGATCCAAAGCTCATTTTGATCACGCTTCTGGTGGAGCTGGGAGTGGCGGCTGCATTTTCCAGCTCACTCGCAAGGTCGATGACCTTCAAGAACCTTCTGCTGACACCGACGCGCACCCCGCGGCAGACGCTCAAGTTAGTTGCATTGATCTGTTTGCCGTTAGTCCTGGGTGTCTGGATCCGGGTCTCGGTTCCGAACTTCCTCGCCGCCGACCTGTCGTTTGAAATAACGATCCTTCTTGGTGTGCTGCTCGGGCCACTCGCGGCCATGGCGGGCGGCGCGGCGCTCGCCATCCCGGCCATGTTGCATCACGAGTTCTGGTCACTACCTACGAATTTGTTGGTTGCAGGTGTTGCTGGCGGGTTCCGTCACTTCACGGATCTTGAGGATGTATGGTCTTTCTCGCCCATGATCGATCTCAGCGTTTATCGATGGGTTACACGGAATCTGCGTCGACCCCATCTTGATCGGCAGATCCTGCTTCTCTTGTTGATTACTGTCCTGCAGTTCGTGCTCAGCTTTCTTTCAGCCCTGAATCCTCGGCGGCTCTTCGAGTTGCACTCGAACTCTTGGCTGGTCGAGCTTGCAATCTGCGCGTCGGCCCCAGTGATCGTCGGTATACCGCTCAAGATCTGGAATGCGATTCGGGTAGAGCGTCAGCTTGAGGAACAAGGAAGGCTGCTTCTCGAGGCTCGACTCGACGCTCTGCAGCGGCAGATCAATCCACACTTCCTCTTCAACACACTGAATTCCATCACGTCGCTTGTGCGGCTCAAACCGGATCTGGCGCGTGAAATGATCGGCAAGCTGGCCAATATTCTTCGCGTGCTCCTGAAGGATCGAGACGCTTTTGTGCCGCTTCGTGAAGAGCTGAGCTTTATCGATGATTATCTAGCGATCGAGGTCGTGCGCTTCGGAGAGAAGCTGCGCGTTGTTAAGGAGATCGCTGAAGAGACCCTGGATATCGTCGTGCCGAGCATGCTGTTGCAACCCTTGATAGAAAACAGCATTAAGCATGGTCTGGAGCCTCGCATCAATGGGGGAACCGTGACGTTACGAAGCAAGATCCAGGGTGGTCGGCTTGTTCTTGAAATTGAAGATGACGGGCTTGGTATCTCACCGGACCGTGTCGTACCTGAGGGCTTGACGACCATCCTGCGGCGACCTGGGCTGGGCGTGGGAATGCGGAACGTGCGTGAGCGCATGCAGGTGCTCTATGGCGGGTTAGGGACGGTCGAAATGAACGGCCGACCTGGGCGCGGAACGCAGGTAATGCTCTCAATGCCAATTCTTGACCGGGGAGCTGAGGAGTGGGCTAAAGCAGCCCTGGCCGGAATGCAGGATGCTGGCCAACGAGTGGCGGATGCGGTTCGTGCCATGACTCGCTCCTGAGCGCTATCCGATCGTGCGCGGCTTTCTGCGGATGACCTCTTCATAGTAGTTTTCATAAAGAGGAATGATGCGGGAGGCGCAAAAGTGATCCTGCGCAGTTCGTCTTCCATTCGCAGCCATGGTTTGCAGTCGAAGCGGATCTCGGAGCAATGCGATTGCCGTCTGACTCATGTTTTCGACGTCGCCGACGGCAAACAGGCACCCGTTCACTCCCTCCTGTATGAGTTCCGGTACGCCACCGACACGCGTGCCGATAGTGGGAACGCTGCAGGCCATTGCCTCAAGAGCTGCGAGCCCAAACGATTCCATCTCGCTTGGCATAAGCATGAGGTCCGCCAGCGGTAGAAGATCGCTGACATCGTCCTGCTTGCCAAGGAAGTGAATGCGATCCTGCACCTTGTAGTGACGGGCGAGGTGTTCGGCGATCGAGCGATCCGGGCCGTCACCGATGAGCATGAGCCTCGCTGGCATCTCCCGCGCGATACGGGCAAAGACCTCCACGGCATCCTGAATTCGCTTAACCGGCCGGAAATTTGAAAGGTGAACCAAGAGATGCTCGCCGGCTGCGGCGAACTGCGGCCGACGTATCGCAACCTTTGCCGGATCGCGAACATACACGTCACAGTTCACAAAATTTCGGATGACTTCGATAGGATTTTTCGTCAGGAACGCAGCCTCTGTTCGCTCGCGAAGATGGGCTGAGATGGCGGTTACGCCATCGGACTGTTCGATCCCAAATCGAGTAATCGGAAGGTAAGAAGGATCGAGCCCAACCAGCGTGATGTCTGTACCATGCAATGTCGTGATAATCGGAAGATAGCGGCTTTTGTCAGAGATCGGTTGCGTCTGCAGCATCTGGCGAGCCAGCACGGCAGAGACAGAATGAGGAATTGCATAGTGCACGTGCAATAGATCGAGCTCGTAGAAGTCGGCAACCTCCGCCATACGGGTCGCCAAAGCAAGATCGTAGGGTGGATGCTCAAAGAGCGGATAATTTGAAACAGCAACCTCATGGAAATGAATACGAGCTTCTCGCCCGGTAAGCCGAAACGGTTGGGAGTAAGTGATGAAGTGGATCTCATGACCCCGCGCGGCGAGTTCAATCCCCAGCTCCGTTGCAACTACTCCGGAGCCGCCGTATGTGGGATAGCAGGTGATGCCGATCTTCATGACGGGGCCTATCTCCTTCCTGAGTTTACGGGGCGAGATGCTGCGAAGTCATCGAGGCTCCGCGTGAAGAGCGGGGAAGGAGATGAGTTGAATACGGTTTTCTCTGACAGATCTCTGCACGACTTCAAGCAAGGCTAGTCGCTCCACGTCTCGTTCTCCGCGAAGACGAGTCGCTACCTGATCAAGATCCTGATCAAAGAAGCCAGGATGGCAGACAAACTCCCATGTTCCCGATGGCACATTGCTCAAGAGGGAAGCAAGTGTCTCTGCATCAAGATCTCCAGTTGCGGAGACCCCTATCGCGCCGTCAGTCGTCGTGATCCGGCCTTCGTGGCGTTGCAGCTCCTGTCGAAAGCGTCGCTCAAGCAGACCCAGCGATCGAATCTGCAACCGGCGTAGAGGCCGTCCACGGCCAACTCGGAGGCTCCATGCCTGCTCGAAGGGGTTTCGGATGGCAGCGATCCCGAAGCTCTCCGCTACGCGCAGTAAGGGGCGGAGAACGGTTGGAAACATATGTGTGTGCTTGTGACTATCGAGGTGAGTCGGCCTGATGCCGAACTCCACTAAGCGAGTGACCTGCGCGCTGGCCTCCCGCTCGATATCAGCTTCATCCAGCCTGCCCATCATAGCCAATTGCGCGAAGGTGCTTAGCGAGGGACGCAGACGGCTTCGGTCTGTATCAAGAAGGGTAGGGATCTTCTCCGGAGCACAAAGCGGATCACCATCTACAAGAACGATATGACAGCCTATCCCCAGCCCCGGCAGCTGCTTCGCGAGGGCTGCACCATGACGAAAAGCTCTGCCATTTGCCATCATCGTTGCGGAGGACAGAGCGCCCGCCTGGAAAAGTTCAGCTACGGCGTCATTAATGCCATTCGTCAAGCCATAATCGTCCGCGTTGATGATGAGACGGGGAATCATGAGTTTGCAAGTGAAGTACAGACCTTTCCTCAACCAGCGAAGCGTTCAGCATGACCACGCAAAGAAGACTATGCGCAAAGCCGGTCGAGAGAGCGGACGGCAAGCGCAACGGCTGCGACATCGCCGGAGATTGCGACTGGAAGGTCGCTCAGCCCGGCGCCATGAGTGAGTCCACGCCGAAGGAAGAAACCTCCAAAGGTGCCTGCGGCTGCACCGAGCGCACCTAGGGCGATTCCGCCGGAGAGGGGACGACGAAACGCAGTCGCTACAATCGCACCGAGCAGGCCACCAAGAATCAGTCGACCAGCCAGAGGCAGCGGAGCGGTTCGCTTGGGTGTGTTCGGAAGCTTGTCGCCAATGTATTCCCCGAGTGCCGCCGCGGTGAACAGGCCAACAGCTGCAGGATGACCGATCCACGAGGCCCACGTGCCGTGCACAGGAAGCTTTCCCATTCTCGAAAACCAGGCAGCCACAGCAAGGGGGGTAAAAGAACGAAGACCTGTGCTAACCCCAAGCAGGGGAGTAGCCAAGTGGACGATAACTGCGGAAGAGGGCATAGGGACTCCGGGCGAACTTTTCTCTCAGTTAGATGCTGCTATTTCAGCAACGATGACGTTCCAAGTTCCAATGCAAGCGTGTAAATGACCTTATTCTCTGCATGGACGACTTTGCGGATCCATGTTGAATCCGTGCTCGCCAACAATCAGGTGCAGCATCCGCACTCCAACGCTGGTTCCAGTGACGCTGACACATGCCAAGCCCCCAGGCGAACTGCACTGAGGTTCTTCCTCTCTCGAATCAAGGCATAGGTTCTCGCGGGATGAAGTCTGTGCAAAGATGGGTTCACATGCGCCGGCTCTGTCTGTTTGTCATCTGTCTTCTCGGGCTTGGAACGAAGCAGCTTGCTGCACAAGAGAACACTGTGATCGTTCGTCCGCAAGAGATCCAGGACGTTTTGATCAATCCTGGAATGGGCATCACTACCTTCCAGCGCTTCAACGGCCAACCGCTTAACTCAAGGTTGACCTGGTCTGAGGTCGGACCCGTGACGAAGCTGGGTTCTGCGCCCAGCAAACCTGACTTTCCCGACACAACGATCGCTTACTGCCGGTGGTACTGGAATGCACTCGAGCCTGAGCATGGCACGTTTCGCTGGAACATCATTGACCTCGCGCTGGCGGAAGCAAGGGCTCATGGGCAGAGACTCGCCATCCGCGTGATGCCTTACGACGATGCAGGACTGGCTCCAATACCGAAGTGGTATCGCGAGTCGGGCGCGGCTCGCGCCAATAAAGACACTGACCAGGACGGAAAAATCTGGCAGCCTGAGTTCCGTGATCCGCTCTACCTGAAGTACTGGGGTGAGTTCGTCGCTGAACTGGGAAAGAGATACGATGGCAATCCCACCCTCGATACCGTGGATATTTCGTCGATTGGCTACTGGGGAGAAGGCTGGAGCCCCTACATGCCTCCGTTTGCAAACCAGAAGAACCTGATCGACATCTGGGTGGAGGCTTTTCCTCACACGCTGCTCTTGATGAACTTCGACGAGCCACACGCGCTGGCGTATGGGACGGAGAAAGGCGCGGGGTGGAGGTTGGACTGTCTCGGAGATATGAGGCTGGCGTCTGCGGACAAGACTTTCGAGCCTGAAATGCTGGACATCTACCCACAACAAGTCGTTCGTACCGGCATCCAGGAGGTATGGCGCCACCGTCCCGTCTCGCTTGAAAGCTGCGGAACACCTTCGAGCTGGGAAGACAGCGGCTTTGATGTGTCCTACATCCTCGATCAGGCACTCCGTTGGCACGTCACGTCACTCAACATCAAATCCTCTCCGATTCCCACAAAGTGGAAAGCTCTCTTCGAAGCTTTTCAGAAGAAGATGGGCTATCGATTTGTTCTTCGTCGATTCGAGTATTCGAAGACAACGCTACCTGGGGCGATGATGCCCATCCACATGTGGTGGCTGAACGCTGGTGTCGCGCCCATCTACCGCGACTACCAACTGTCTTTACAGTTGCACTCCGCGTCGAGGAGCGTAGTGCTTCCGATTCCCGCAGACCTGACCCGATGGCTACCTGGCGACGCGGTTGTTGATGAATCACTTTATATTCCGGCGGATCTACCTGCAGGTGTTTACACCGTAGAAGTCGGCATCCTGGATCGTCAAAGCGGATCGCCTGTGATCGAGTTAGGTATCGAAGGAAAACAGCAGGATGGCTGGTACCCGATGGGCTCAGTGACAGTCACCACGCCATGATCAGCTTCCAACGGGCAGCATCCCTGTGGCTGCTCGAGAGATGACGGAACGCTCTCGTGTGGATGGCTCTTATCTGCTGCAGGTAGTGTGACGAGCCTGAATGTCCAGGCGACAGCAAGGTGCGATGTGTCGCAACCCAGAAGTCTATAACTGCTTTGGATGAGATGTGGTGGGCAGTGAGGGACTCGAACCCCCGACATCCTGCTTGTAAGGCAGGCGCTCTAACCAACTGAGCTAACCGCCCGAACCAGGTGGTTAAGGTCTAGTGTAGACAGCGCTTGTGCGATTCAGCAAGTCCGGTGAAATTGTCCACGCCGTAATGCAGCAAGCCGCGAAGCTTTCCCAGGCTCAGCGTGCGGCGGATTAGTCGCCCGTTTCCTGCCTTGTTGTTGGTACCCTTCGCGCCTTTGCAGGAGCAAGCGACTGACCGAGAAGCAGAAGGATCGGAGCTGGCCCACAATCGACTGACCTGAGAGTTCCCAACTCGGCACGATGTGTCTGCTGATCTGCCGCGGAGATACGCGAAATGGCGATCACCGGTGTCGACCCAACGATGCCTGCTGCAATCAAGTCTCGCGAGAGCGCCTCAAGATCAGGTCCAGGCATATACAGAACCAGCGTCGCATCCGCAGGCAGGGGACCCTTCCATATCGGTTGGGGATCCGAATCGAGGTCTGGCCGATTGGCTGCATGATGTGCGGTTGCAAGAATCAACTTTGAAGCATTCGTGCGGTCTGTGAGCGGTGTTTGCAGTGTAGCCGCGGCAGCAAATGCTGCTGTGATACCGGGGACGATCTCTAGCGGAATGGAAGCCCGCTGCAGTGCTTCGATCTCCTCGCCTGCACGACCGAAGATCAATGGGTCTCCTGACTTGAGACGAACCACGGAGTGTCCTGCCTTTGCCGCGGTGATAATCAGTTCATTGATCTCAGCCTGCGTCACTCGCGCTCGGCCGTAACGCTTTCCCACAGGCGTCATTACAGCGTGTGAACCCGCTAGCGCAAGGATCTCTCCCGAGATCAATCCATCCGGATAGATGTGTGTGGCTGTGCTGAGGAGCTGGTGTGCCCGCATCGTCAAAAGCGACGCATCTCCTGGGCCGGCTCCCACAAGATAGACATGTCCGGGTTGCGCCGGTAGAGTCACGTGTCAGAGTCCGAGGCGGCTCTGGGATTTGTGCGTGCATGTTTCCGCGCAAGTGTGCGCGATGGGCATGCATCGAAAGCGCAAACATCGCGGTTCGCCAGACTATGGAGGATCTGCTTGCGTTCTTCGTTCAATGGCTCCATCTGCAAAACTTCCCTGCGCAGATTACCGAGTTCCGCGAGCCAGTCGCCCGTGTCGAGCGGCAGCAGGGCATTGATCTCTTTGCGAAGTCGCTGTGCCAGGGCAGGCGACTGGCCGGCAGTGGAGATCGCAATCAAGAGATCACCGCGGCGGACAACGGAAGGGAAGTAGAAGTCGCAAAAGGGAGGATCATCCACAGCATTGACAAGCACGCCTCCAGCTTCCGCTTCGGCGAAGACGGCGCGATTGACTGCCGGATCGTCAGTAGCGGCTACGGCAAGGAACGCTCCGGCCAGATCGCCCTCCTGGTAACACCTCTCCTTCAGACTGATCTCTCCACAATCCGCCAGTTCACGGACCTTCGCGTTAATCTGGGGAGCTACCACCGTTACGTGTGCTTGCGCCGCAAGCAGAGACTCGACCTTGCTCTCGGCAAGATATCCAGCTCCGATAACCACGGTTGGCCGGGCAGTCAGCTTTAGAAACAGAGGAAAGAGGCTCATAGGTATGCCTTACGCATCTGCTGCCGGATGGCCGTTTGGGGGTGCGTCCCGTTCGACCGGCGGCGGCAACTTGTCTGGAGTCGTGCCGGTGAGTTGTGCACGAAGCGCGTCGTCGGCGGTACGTGCGAAGTAGCTTCGCAGGTCCTCACCGTCAGTCCTGGCGCCAAGATAGCCGCGCAGCAATCGCTCGACGGCTGCGGGAACCTCATCCGCTGGCGCTCGGTAGCCAAGTGGCCGCGCCGCCCGCGCATTGCGACCCACAGCGCCCCCGACACAGAAGAAGAAAGCGTCCACGCTGACACCGTCCTTCTTGATCTTCTTGCCCTCCAGCCCGATGTCCGCGATCCAGTGTTGCCCGCACGAGTTCGTGCATCCCGTCACATGGAGCTTGATCTGTTGGTCGAAGGCCGGCAGCCGCTCCTCCATTTCGCTGACCAGCCATTTCGCAAACGCCTTTGTCTCCGTAATGGCCAGCTTGCAGAACTCAGTCCCTGTGCATGCAATCGCACCCCGCCAGAAGGGTGTTACGTCAACGTGAAGATCGATCTTCCGTAGTTCCTCGATCACGCCCTGAACCTTCTCGTTCGGCACGTTCACGATCAGGATGTTTTGCATGATCGTCGTGCGTAGTTCGCCAGACCCATAAGCGTCTGACAGTTCCGCGAGGCGACATAGTTGGTCCCCGGATAAGCGCCCCCGGAGCACCGAAGCACCAACCGCGGACAGCCCCGCCTGACGCTGCGGCGTCACCCCAATGTGATCGCGGTACACGTCATCTGGAACGCTTTCGGGCAAAGCATCCTCGACGAGTGGCTGCAAGGTATATCCAAGTTTTTCCTCAAGCGCCGATAGGAAGCTCTCTGCCGTCCATCCGTGGCGCATGAATAAATACTTGATGCGCGCGCGTGTGCGATTTTCTCGAAGTTCACTTTGCTCCTTGAAGATCCTGCAGGTAGCCTCACAGACGGCATACGCCTGATCCTGTCGGATGAATGCGGGGACTCGCACCGCCATGTGCGGTTCCGTCGAAAGACCGCCGCCGACGCGCAGTGCGTAACCAATCTCCTCGCCGCCGTCTGGATGCCGCATCGCCGTGAGCGACAGATCATTGATCTCCGGATACGAGCACCACAACGGGCATCCGGTCGCCGAAATCTTGAATTTACGCGGCAGATTGTAAAACTCGGGATTCGCCGTGAGCTTGAAAGCAATCTCCTGAGCGAGCGGGCTCGCGTCGTGAACCTCATGCCCGTCCAGGCCTGCCAGCGGACATCCGGTTACGTTCCGGACCACATCGCCGCAGGCGCCCTTGGGTGAAAGGCCGACAGCCGTCAGCGCATCCACAACTTCCACCAGCGAAGCGATGGTCAACCAGTGCAGCTGGATGTTCTGTCGCGTTGTGATATCGGCCTGATTGCGCGCGTGCTTCTTTGTCAAATCGGCGATGACATGAAGCTGTGCACTCGTCAGAATTCCATTCGGGAGGCCGATCCGCATCATGAAATACTCGGTGGCTTTTCCTTCGCCGCCAACGCCCCCGGTCACGCCAACACCGTCTCCTTGCGTGTACACACCCCACCACTTGAAGTACAAGCCCGCCCATTCAGGTAGCACGGAGTCTCGTCCGTCCCGAGCGAACGCACGTACCTCCTCCCACGCATCCCAGGGGTTCTTCACTAGTTTCAGGCGCTCAGATCGTTGCGCTTTCGTTTCTTTGAGGGGGCTAGCAGTAGCAGGCGGGATCACAGGATCGGACATAGCTCAGCATTTCCTCTATCTGTAAAACGAAACGCCCATGAGATCGTCATGGGCGGGCAGACTCTGTCAAAACGTGACAACCGTGATTGTCAGTTCGCTACAGGGCAGCAACCGCATACATTCCTACAACAGGCATGAGCGGTGCAATGGCGTAGCAACATGACTTAAAGCTACGTATCGAGCACCGGGGCGTCAAGATGCGGTGTTTGCAGCACAAAGGATCGTCTACAGCTTGTACGCTTTGCGCACGAGTCGATCAGTAAGATCTGTGATCACCTCGAACGCCTCCTGCTCTCCCAGCCGGTGCTCGGCTACCAGCCTGGCGAGAAAGGATGCATCCACTCGTCGCGCCACATCATGACGGGCCGGAATGGACAAGAATCCTCGCGTGTCGTCGTTGAATCCTACGGTGTTGTAGAAGCCGGCTGTCTCCGTCGCTTGTTCGCGAAACCGCATCATGCCCTCGGGTGAGTCGTGAAACCACCAAGCTGGCCCAAGGTAAACCGCGGGGTAGTGTCCGGCCAAAGGAGCGAGCTCACGGGAGTAGGTCGTCTCATCCAACGTAAACAGGATCAGCTTGAGCCGGCTGTCATTCCCGTACTTCGCGAGCAGCGGTTGTAACGATCGAACATACTCGATGGACGACGGAATGTCTGCTCCCTTGTCTCTTCCAAAGCGCGCATAGACTCGAGGATTGTGATTCCGGATGGACCCCGGATGGAGCTGCATCGTCAGCCCATCCTCAAGGCTCATGCCGGCCATCTCAGTGAGCATCTGGGCCTGGAAAAGCGTGGCATCCTCCCGGCTGAACTCGCCCTTGTAGATACGCGCATAGAGCGTCTCAGCCTCTCTAAGCGAGAGATCCGCCGTTCGCGCTGTGAGGTGCCCATGGTCGGTCGCCGTCGCGCCGTGTTCTTGAAAGAAGGCGCGACGTTGGCGCAGGGCGTTGAGGTACCCCCTCCAAGTGGAGACATCTTCATCAGTCAGTTCACCGAGGTGGCTGAGATTGTTACTGAATCCCGAGAAGTCCGTATCGATCACGGCATCCGGACGAAATGTGGGAAGTACCTTGCCCTTCCACCCCGATGCTTGTATCGCACGATGGTGCTCAAGCGAATCCAGCGGCGAATCAGTGGTGCTCAGCACCGCAATGCGGAACTCGTCAAAGAGGGAACGGGGTAAAAAGCGAGGTTGTTTCAGCGCCCTGGCGATCTCATCATAAAAAAGGTCGGCAGTATCGGCAGACAGGCGCTCCTCAATGCCAAACAACTCCGAAAAAGTCGTGTCAAGCCACAGTCGTGTCGGTGTCCCCCGGAACAGAAAGTAGTTTGCTGCGAAGATCCGCCAGACCTCACGTGGATCGACGGATGTTGCTTCTTCGGTGACAGTTGGGATACCGAGCGCTTCAAGCGGAATCCCTTGCGAGTACAACATGCGAAAGATGTAATGGTCGGGGCGTATCAGGAGCTCCGTTGGGTTCGGGAAGGGCAGATTCTCCGCGAACCAGGCGGCATTCGTATGTCCGTGGGGAGACAACAGTGGAAGCTCCCGAACCGACTCAAACAAGCGCCGGGCAAGAGCCCGCGTTTGCGGATCTGCAGGGAAGAGCCGGTCAACGTGGAGGAGCGAAGGCGTGGTGCCGATCGGTAAGGTCATGGGCGGCACTCAGACTAGCACCGCCCCGTTCTGATGAAAAGAAGGCCAGGCGGAGTCTGGTGAGAGATGAGATGAAAGGTGAAGGGCGCCGGATGGGCGCCCTTCAGGAGATCAGCGATCAAAGGATTATGGAATGTAGTAGCGCATTCCAGAGAAGATCATGTTATTGGTGGCGTGCGGCGCTCCAAAGGTCGCCGTCGGGCTCCCATAGGTGCCGCTGAGGACGCCATCCCACGAGGTTCGGCTCAGGTAGCTGTAGACGGCCTGATACTGCAGTCGGCCGAACTTGGGGCTGCTCACAAAGCGATAGGTGAAGCCGATCGTACCTTCTTCGATCAGACGGGTTGGTGACTGACAGTTGGCCGCGGTCGGCGAGCCGAGAACGCCACCTGCACCCAGCGCAACGCTGGTCGCGGTGAAGGTATTGCACCCCGTATCATTCGCGGAGATGGGAGCATACCCGGTGAACGCACCAGCCGCATTCTGATACACGGTCCGCTGCGCGTACTCAGCGCCAAAGTAGGCATAGGCATCAAGCTTCCGGGTGGGGTGGGTCTCGAGCGAGAACATACCGTGGTAGTTCCGCACCGGCTCGAGCGTGCCGCTCGGATGAACAGTCAGATCGGCCAACTGGGACGATCCATAGCGACCTGTGCCATCCCCAAACATACCTTGCGCCGCGACATCGACATATTTGCTCGTGACACGAGCGCTGCCGAAGGCACCTCCACCGAACTTCGTATCGTTGAAGCCCGGAGACAGGTAGGTCGTGGTGGCGACTCCCCCCACGGTGGTAGTCGTCGAAGGAGTAAGTGGATAGACCCGGTCGCGGAAGAAGCGTGCAAGGCCGCCCACTTCGAAGTGACTATGCGGGAAGTCGAAGGCGGCCTTCACAATCACATCCGGAGAAACGTTGTTTGCATAGTTCCCGGCTACGTTGTAAAGCCCGCCATTTTGTCCTGGGCCGGCAAAAAAGAAGTTCGACGGACCATTCAGCGCGGTGAAGCTCTGGTCCTGTGCATTCTCGACGGCCATGGCCAACGTAACGGCGCTGCCAAGAACAGGATTGCCGAGTTTCTGCTGCAGGCGGATGCCGGGCTGGCGAGCCCAACTGTAGCCGACGTGGTACTGCGAATCGATCGTATTCGGCAGCTTTTCCGTGCGATTGTCGGTCGACTTGCCGTTTTCTGTCACAAGCGACCACATCTGACCGCCAGTGGCAGCAAAGCCCTTGTCGGTCTCTGCTCGGCCCCAGATCTGGCGTTGCCGGAACGTATAGCTATTCGACTGGTTGGCATTCGACGTTGCACCAGCGCTCAGGAAATCCGCCTCGAAGTAACCAGAGAGCTTGTATTTTCCGGCGTTGCCCTCAATCAAACCACCCAACCGGCTCTGCCGGCCGGAGAGATTGAACTCGCTCACATGCGCCTGGTTCGCGCCCGGGAACGGTGTCGAGTTGAACGGAGTATTGATGTCAGAGTTGATTGATCGCGTGCGGTAAACACCTTCCAACGCAAAGAAGGCGACCGGTGTGATCGTCACGCCCTTGTAGTGGATCGTCGTTGGCGACTCGATCTTCTCGTTCAGATCATGCGCGGTCGTGACGAGCGTAGCTGCCAGGCCGGAGTTCGCAAGCTTCAAGTCACCCAGATCGCTGCTGAGCGTGTCGATCTTCGACTGATTGGCTTGGATGGTCTGCGCCAGAGTCTGAGCCTGCTGATTAGCCTGCACTGCGCTCGCGTTCGCCGTTGAAGCATCTGCGGTTGCATCTGCAATGCGCTTATCTTTATCCGCCAACTGCTGCCTTAAGGCGTCCAGCTGCGCCTGCTGATTCACCATCAGCTCACGCAACTCACGCAGCTCGCGCGATGTCGCACTTTCCGCGGGAGCCTTTCTGGTTGCCCGTCGGGTGCTTGAGGTCTTCTTCGACTTGGAAGCCGAGCGATCCGTCGTTATCACCGTGGTCTTCGTCGTGCTCGGCGAGGTCTTCTGTGTAGTTGTCGATGTGCTCAGCTGCGCCCGTACCGATATGGTTGACATCACCATAATGGCCGCCACGGTCGCCTGGAGTTGCTTCGTCATGGAACCTCTCAGAGTGCTTCTTGAACAAACGCCCAGCCAGTTGCACGCACAGCTGCATGACGGCACCTTGGCTGCATTTGCTCTTTAGGTACATAGTCCCAGAGCTGTATGAATGCTTGAACAATTCCACCAACTGGCCCGCACGAAGCTAACGGGGTCTGGGTGAGTACTTAACGATTGAGGTGCACACCAGGTAGCAGAGCGGTCGCAGACCAGAGACCAGTGCGATAGGGTAAATCTATGAATTCTCGTCGATTCGGCTTGCTGCAGATCACAATCGGGCTCGCCATGGTAACAGGCGCATGCGCGCAAACTCTGAAGCTCATTCCCATGCCGCGCGAGGTTCACGGCGCAACCGAAAGGCCAGTACTTTCGGGGATTCATGTGGTCTGCGCGGGCTGCTCGAGCGAAGACCAGTTCACCGCTGATGACCTCGCGCGCACCTTGACGCAACGAGGTGTTCCCACCGGCTCCGGTGCGGGTTCACTTCACATTGAACTCGTCCATGGAGCAGGCTCCAGCCTTCCCACGGGATTCGATGAGAGCATGCGTGCCGAGGGCTATCGAATCGAACCCTCCTCCACCGGGCTGACCGTCACGGGCGCAACGACCGAGGGCCTCTTCTATGGAGCCCAAACGGTAAAGCAACTCGTCGAGATCTCTAACGGTCATGCCACTCTCCACGCTGCAAGCATTAGAGACTGGCCGGCCATGCACTACCGCGGCCTCGATGACGACCTGTCGCGCGGACCGGTCCCCACGCTGGACTTTCAAAAAAAGATGATCCGCACCCTGGCCGAGTACAAGATCAATCTCTACTCGCCATATTTTGAGCAGACGATGCAATACTCCAGCAATCCTCTACCCGGCTTCCCTAACGGCAGCATGAGCGCCGCTGACGCCCGCACGCTGGTCGCCTTTGCTCGGCAGTACCACATCACCATCATCCCCGAGCAGGAAGCCTTCGGACACCTGCACCACACGCTCGTTTGGGAGCAATACAAGGATCTTGCAGAGACTCCGCACGGAGCCGTCCTTGCGCCTGCGCAGCCGGGTTCTCTCGAGCTCATCAAGCAGTGGTTTACAGAGCTGGCCGCGATCTACCCTGGGCCGTTTCTCCATATCGGCTCCGATGAGACGCAGGATCTCGGCCTGGGACAGACCAAAGCAGACGTTGACGCCCGCGGTCTTGGCGCCCCCTACCTCGACTTCATGCAGCGCATCGTCAGCGCCCTCGAACCGCTTCATCGCAAGCTTCTCTTTTGGGGAGACATCGCACTGAACTCGCCTGATCTCGTCAAGGCCATGCCGCAGAGCTTCAAAGATGCAACAGTCGCGGTCTCTTGGGAGTACAACCCGCATCCGGAGGGCTTCGAAAAGTACATCGCGCCTTTCACCAAGAGCGGCTACGAAACCTGGGTGGCCCCCGGCGTGAATAACTGGTCTCGCGTCTACCCCAACTACACCATGGGTCTGGCGAACATCCAGCTCTTCATCCGCGATGGCCAGCGTCTAGGCGCAGACGGGGCCCTCAACACGATCTGGAACGATGATGGAGAGGGTCTCTTCAACCAGGACTGGTACGGCATACTCTACGGGGCGGCCGCTTCATGGCAGAAGGGCGAAAGCTCTATCCCACAGTTCCAGCAGGCTTACGCGCAGGTCTTCCATGGCGATGCGACAGGCAAGCTGAACCAGGCACAACTTGAGATCATGGCCGCCCACACGTTGCTCAGGGAGCAGGCGAAGACCGGCGACGGCTCGGACGGTCTTTTCTGGATCGATCCCTGGTCGCGTGACGGCATCACCTACGCCGATAAAATCCGCCCGTACACGCATGAAGTTCGTCTTCATGCCGAGCGCGCTCTCACCCTCGTCGCGGAGGCGCGCGCTGCCGCCCCTGCACCCGCTGCTACCTTCACCACCTCGCCCGGTGCCGCGCCCGTCTACAACCCAGCAGACGCATATCCATCGGCTCCTACCTCACTGCGCGAAATCGAAGCGATCGATGCCCTGGAGCTGGGTGCGCGCCGCATGGACTTCATCGGCCTCAAGTTCCAGCTGGCGGATGAGATGCGTCAGAGCTACGCAAATGCGTTTGCCGCTCAGGATAGTGCTCGGACGAGCAACGATAAGAAAATCCGCGGCGCCGTCAGCCATGAGCTCGGCGAGATCAACAACGGAGCCAATGGCCGTATAGAAGATCTCCGTGACGGCTACTCCATGCTCCGCGACCTGTATGAACAGGCGTGGCTTCAATCGAACCGCCCCTATGCCCTCCGTCCTGTTCTCGAGCACTACGACTACACCGTAGCCCTTTGGCTGGCACGCTCCGATAAGTTCCGAGCCGCGCAACGCCAGTGGAACGACAACAAGACGCTGCCGTCCGCTACCGATCTTGGTATCCCACCCGCTCCCGCAGGTCTCCAGTGAGCAACACCCTCACCGCCCGTCATCTCAT
Source organism: uncultured Acidobacteriaceae bacterium (assembly GCA_964242875.1). Taxonomy (GTDB): domain Bacteria; phylum Acidobacteriota; class Terriglobia; order Terriglobales; family Acidobacteriaceae; genus Edaphobacter. The sequence continues at coordinate 1,444 of CAXTCB010000012.1, read as the reverse complement.
CACCGGTGTTGGAGTCATCGAGTTCCCGGTTCTCCACATCGATGAGCAAGGCCACATCGCCGAGATCGAAAGCGATCCATCGGTGCGGAGCACAGACACACTCACCTCCGGCCTGTTCGACGTGCACACGCACGGCTGCGCGGGTCACGACGTGATGGACGCGGACCCCGACGCGCTGCCCATCATCCAGCGATTTCTGGCCACGCGCGGCGTCACCAGCTATCTGCCCACGACGGTCACAGCATCGATTGAGGAAACCGTACACGCGCTTGAGCGCCTTGCTGATGCCATCGAGCAGGCGGCTGCGAGCGGCACGGACATGGATCATCGGCAGGCGCAGCCGCTCGGCATCCACCTTGAAGGTCCTTTCGTCTCGCATGCCAAACGCGGCGTTCATCCACCCGCCCATATTCTCGAGCCCAGCATTGCAGTCTTTGATCGCTTCTGGCGTGCTGCGCGCGGCCATATTCGCGTTCTCACCATCGCTCCTGAAGAGCCGGGTGCTCTCGAACTCATCGAGTACGCCACCGCACTCGGCGTCCGCATCTCGATTGGCCACTCGAACGCCATCGCGTCAGAAGCTCGCGCAGCGATTGCCGCCGGCGCGGTCAGTGCCACACACACCTTTAACGCCATGCGCCCACTGGATCATCGCGAGCCGGGCATCCTCGGCGTCGTTCTCGATGACGAGACTCTCTTTGCCGAGCTCATCTGCGACGGCGTTCATGTGGCCCCCGAGATCGTTCGCCTCTGGCTGAAAGCCAAGGGTCCTGACCATGGCATCCTCATCACGGACAGCATGGCTGCGGCCGGAATGCCCGAAGGCGAATACACTCTCGGCGGCATGCCCGTCACCGTCGCCGGCGGCGTTTGTCTTGCGGATGGCGTGCTTGCCGGCTCCGTGCTCACCCTCGACCAGGCCGTCACCAATCTTCAAACAATGACCGGCACCGACCTCGCCACCTCCGTCCGTCTCGCCTCCATCAATCCTGCCCGCATGGCTGGCTTTGAAGGCGTCGGTGAAGTTCGCGTCGGGGCGTCCGCAGACCTCAATCGCTACGGTCGCGATGGTACCCTTCTCCAAACATACGTACGCGGTATTCCGGTCCCGGTCTCCGGTTGAATCAGGCGCAGACCGGATCCGGACGGCCACTTCCATCGAGGTGAAGGTGTCTCTTCTGCTGTTCGCTGCCATCGGTCCCGCGTCCGGAGATCTCGCAGTCGCCCTGCCAGGCGTTGCCCTTCCAACACGTCTTTCCACCATCGATCTTGCCATCGTCGCCGTCTACCTTGTCGGCATCACGATCTTCGGCCTCCGCTTTCGCAAGTCGAGTGCCTCTACCGTAAGCGGAAACGGCCGCTCTCTTCGGAGCTACTTCTTAGCAGACCAGACCATACCCTGGTGGGCCATTGCGCTCTCCATCGTCTCCGCCGAGACCAGCAC
>CAXTCB010000011.1:0-48847 GCA_964242875.1 uncultured Acidobacteriaceae bacterium | reverse complement strand
CGCCTTCAGACGCTCATACCCGGGCGCTGGTTCGAGCGGCCGTCGAAGTTTGGCAGAGAGTGTGTTGAGATTGGCGCTGCCCGAAAGAAGTTTTGAGTCCGCCGAGCCACTCGCCGCGAAGAACGACGGGCCGGTGCTATGCTGCACGGACTAAGGGCTGAGTGAGGAGCAGGATCGGGTGCATACGACGGCGCTGGTAGTGTTCTGTCTGATTTTTGTAATCGTGACGCTGGCGGGCTTCTGGGCGGCGCGGTGGCGGCGGCCCGCGGCGGGGATGGCGTCGCTTGAGGAGTGGGGGCTGGCGGGGCGCGGGTTCGGGACGCTGATCACCTGGTTTTTGATTGGCGGCGATCTGTATACGGCGTACACGGTGATTGCGGTGCCGGCGGCGCTCTACGGGGCGGGAGCGATGGGCTTCTTTGCGCTGCCGTATGCGATTCTGGCGTACCCGTACATGCTGCTGGTGCTGCCGAAGCTGTGGACGATTTGTAACCGGAATGGGTATGTAACCTTTGCTGACTTTGTGGAAGGCCGGTATGGCAATCGATGGCTGGCACTGGCAGTCGCGGTGACAGGCATTCTGGCACTGCTGCCGTACATCGCGCTGCAGCTGGTGGGGATGCGGGTGGTGATTGCGGCGATGGGAGTGAAGGGCGAGTGGCCGCTGGTGGCTGCCTTTCTGATCCTCGCCGCGTACACGTATACGAGTGGGCTGCGGGCGCCGGCGGTGATTGCGATTGTGAAGGACGTGATGCTGTACGTGATGGTGATCGCGGCAGTGGTGGTGATCCCGATTAAGCTGGGCGGATTTGCGCATGTGTTTGAGGCGGCGAACTCGGCGCTGATGCGGCATACACCGCCGGCCACGATTCATCTGCGGCAGGGACAGTTTCTGCCGTATGCGTCGCTGGCGATGGGATCGGCGATTGCGCTGATGCTGTACCCGCACACGGCGACGGCGGTGCTGAGCGCGAAGAGCGCGAAGGCGGTGGCTCGGAATGCGGCGCTGCTGCCGGCGTACAGCTTCCTGCTGGGGCTGGTGGCGCTGCTGGGGTACATGGCGCTGGCGGCGGGGGTGGTGACGAAGGACGTGAACATGGCCGTGCCGCTGCTGCTGCTCAAAGAGTTTCCGGAGTGGTTTGCGGGGTTCTGCCTGGCGGCGATTGCGGTGGGCGCGCTGGTGCCGGCGGCGATCATGTCGATTGCGGCGTCGAACCTGTTTACGCGCAACCTGTATGGAGCGTTTGCGCGGACGCGGATGACGGCGCGCGGTGAGAGCGAGATGGCGAAGGTGGTGAGTCTGCTGGTGAAGTTTCTGGCATTGGTGTTTGTGCTCAGGCTGCCGGCGACGTATGCGATCGAGATGCAGCTGCTGGGCGGGATCTGGATGGGGCAGATTTTTCCGGCGGTGGTGATGGGGGTCTTCACGCGTTGGTTTCACCCATGGGCATTGCTGGCGGGATGGGCGGCGGGGATGGCGGCGGGGACGGGGATGGCGGTGAGTCTGGGTCTGCGGAGTTCGGTCTATCCGCTGCATGTGGCGGGCGGAGTGTACCCGATGTATGCGGCGGTGCCGGCGCTGGCGCTGAATCTTGCGGTGGCGGCGCTGCTGACGGCGGGGATGCGGCTGAGACACGGAGGCGCGGGGCGAGAAATCGGGTACGATGCGGAGTGGCCCGGTGACGGCCCAAGGGAAGCGCGCATCGAACGGGTGTAGAAAGACTGGGTGGGCGGAGACCGCCTGCGCTCAGGAGGAGACGTGGCGATGGTAACGGGCGATCAGATTATTGAACGGGCAACGGCATTGAAGGAGCGGTTTGGGCTGGCGAAGCCGGATGCGAATGTTCAGGAGTTTTCGAAGTCGCTGCTGAAGGGCATGATTGCGGGGCTGGTTGGCGGCCTGGCCGGCACGGCTGCGAAGACGCTGGCGGAGCGGGTGTATCCGCCGCGCATTCATGGGGAGCCGGAGCCGCCTTCGGTCCTCGCGGAGAAGATTACCGGCGGACAGCTGCATGGAACGCAAAAGGCGGTTGCTTCCGAGGCGATTCATTGGGGATTTGGCGCGCTGACGGGTGCCGCGTACGGAGCGCTGGCGGAGTTCTACCCGGCGGCTACCTCCAAGGAGGGTGCGAGCTTTGGGCTGACGCTGGCGGCTTTGACCCATGAATCGGCGCTGCCGGCGATGGGGGTTTCGGCGGAGCCCCGGCAGCAAAGCCAGCGGGAGCAGACGAGCGAGATGGTGACGCATGTTATTTTCGGTGTGGTGACTGAGGTGGTCCGGTCGCTGACGCGCAAGTTGCTTCACTAGGATTCGCAGGAAAAGAGAGACTACGGGCCCGGTCGTTATGCAAACGACGCCGGGCTTTTGTTTCGTCGGATGGTAGGAAAGGTGTAGTAACCGATCGGGTGAAACCAAAGAGCAGGAATGAATCCTTCCGGGCCGGTGATTCGTCTTTAGAATCGAGTCTTCTTTACTGCTGCAGCATTGAGATAGATTGTGTCTCTTCGCACGATCACGCGCAGGGCTTTGATTTGTGATTGAGATGGTTGGAACAAGGCAGGCGAGTGGGATGATTGACGAAACGGCCGCGGGTACAGAGTCCGATTGTCAGAGTTCGATCTTTCAAGAGGCCTGGTGGATCGAGGCCGCGGCGGGTGCTGCTCTGGAGCGGGCGGAGGTCCGGTGGGGCGGCCAGGTGGTGGCGAGTCTGCCGTTTATCCGGGAGCGACGGTTTGGGTTCGTGCTGCTGGAGATGCCGCCCTATACGCGGACGCTGGGACCGATTCTGCAGTTGCCGGCGAGCAAGCCGGCACGGCGTCTGCGGAATATGCATGATGCGATCCGAGATTTGATCGCGGCGTTGCCCAAGCATGATCGATACCAGGCGATGCTGGGACCGGACAATGAGGCGGCGTTCTCACTGGCCCTGGCGGGGTGTAGTCTGGGGCAGAACTTCACCTTCCGCATGCCGGCGAGGTGGGATGTAGACCGGCACTGGACCGAGATGGACCAGAAGACCCGGAACCTGATCCGGACGGCGGGCAAAGAACTGGAGATCCGGAGGGATCGCGGCTTTGAGGAGGTTCTGGAGCTCTCCGAGCGGGAACGAGGGCCGAAGGATCGAAGCGATTTCTCGACGCTGCGCCGACTGGCGGAGGCGGCGTCCGTGCGTGGGCAGATAGCAACCCTGACGGCTCATGGAAAGGGTGGCGGCGCGGCGGCCGCGGCGGCGGTGATCTGGGACGAGCAGGTGATGTATTTCTGGCAGTCGATTCGAGATTCGAGTGTGCCAAGGAGCGGGGCGAACAGTCTGCTGGTGTGGGAGGCGATGCAGATGGCGCGGGAGAAGGGGTTGATCTTCGATATTGACGGGTATCATTCCCTGCCAGCGGCCCGGTTTGTCAGTCGATTCGGCATGCAGCCGAAGGTGCGCACGAGTGTCATGCATCTGAGCCGACGGGGGCGGATGGTGCAGGCGATGGGACGGTTGCTGGGGCGGGGTGGAGGATTTGGCGTCCAACCACTGGTAGACACTTTGCCTGAAGCGTAGGGTGCGCGGTTGAACTTTGCTGAATTCCAGCGCTGGATTCTTTGTCTAACGCAAGCTCACCTTTGAAGTCATGAAACCGCATTCCCCTATTCAGCCTCTAACGATTCATCAACAATGCTGACGCTTCCCTGAGGGGAAAGCGACCTGGACGGGCTGGAATGGGATCGGAAACACGGAATGCAGTCGTGGTCGGTGCCGGGCCAGGAGGTCTGGCCGCGGCCCTGCTGCTGGCAAAGTCGGGCGTAAAGGTGACGGTGATCGAAAAGGGCTCCCGCGTGGGCGGCCGTACCTCAACGATTGAACAGGACGGCTATCGCTTTGATGTTGGGCCAACCTTTTTTCTTTATCCGCAGGTACTCAAAGAGATCTTTGCGGCGGCTGGCTATGACTTGAATGCAGAGCTGCCGATGAAGCGTCTGGACCCGCAGTACCGGCTTGTCTTCGGCTCGGGAGGAGAGCTGCTGGCTACGCCGAATGTTGAGCAGATGGAAAGGGCGATCGCGGCGATTTCGCCAGAGGATGCGCTGCGTTTCGACGCCTTCCTGAAGCACAACCGGAACAAGCTGGCGAAGTTTCTGCCGTTCCTGCAATCACCATTTGAGAGCTGGCGTGATCTCGCAAAGCCGAACATGATGCGACTGTTGCCGCTGCTGGCACCGTGGCGATCGCTCGATTCCGATCTGCAGGTGCACTTCAAGGATGAGCGGATCCGGCTAGGTTTCAGTTTTCAGTCGAAGTACCTGGGGATGAGTCCCTTTCGCTGTCCGAGTCTGTTCTCCATTCTGTCCTTTCTTGAGTACGAGCATGGCGTATTTCACCCGGTTGGCGGATGCGGGTCGGTGACGGCGACCATGGCCCGTCTCGCAGAGGAGATGGGTGTCGAGATTCTGCTCAATGAATCGGTTGAGGGAGTGGAGATTGAGAAGGGCGTGGCGAAGGGTGTGCGAACGGCGACGCGCCGGATTCCAGCGGACGCCGTCGTGCTGAACGCGGACTTTGCCAATGCGGTACGGCGAATGATTCCGCAGAAGGACCGCAAGCGATGGACGGACGCGCGTATCAAGAGCAAACGGTACTCGTGCTCGACGTTCATGATGTACCTGGGGATCGAAGGCAGATATGACGATGTATCGCACCACACGATCTACCTGGCAAAGGATTACAAGCAGAACCTGCGGGACATCGAGAGCCTGCACAAGCTTTCAGCGGACCCATCTTTCTACGTTCAGAACGCGAGCGTGACCGACGAGACGCTGGCTCCTGAAGGGCATAGCACGTTGTATGTGCTGCTGCCGGTTACACATGAGACGGCGTCGATCGACTGGGAGAAAGAGACGCCGCGGTTTCGCGAGCTGGCGCTGGAACAGATTGAAAAGATCGGGCTGCATGATGTGAAGAGTCGGATCCGGACAGAAAAGGTAATCACGCCGAAGGGCTGGAGCGAAAACTTTGATTTACATCTAGGTGCGACGTTCAGCATGGCGCACTCTCTGGACCAGATGCTGCACCTTCGGCCACACAACCGGTTTGAGGATGTGAAGGGGATGTACCTGGTGGGCGGAGGAACACATCCGGGAAGCGGGCTGCCGGTGATCTTTGAGTCTGCGCGCATTACATCGCGACTGCTGCTTGAGGATCTGGAGATGGAGACGCAGTGGGCCGGCGCGATGTCGGACCGGTCGCGGGTTGAGAGCAACGCGGTTCTTGAGACGGTCTCCTGATGCCGCCCGCAGCCGTACTTTCAACGGAGGAGATGATCTCCTCTCTCAAGTTCCCCGAGGACGGGGGAGCTTCCGCGTGGTTAGAACCGGCTTTACGCGAGGCGACGCCCGACCAAGGCTCTGCGAACGCGGCCTGGGACGGCATCTCCATGGGGGCTCGGCTAAAGATTTTGGGCCGGGCGCGGGTGCTGCTTGCGGAACGCGCTGAAGGCTTTGCGGACGTGATCTCGAGTGATCTGCAACGGAGCCGGGCGGACACCCTGGTCTCAGAGGTGCTGCCGCTACTGGCTGCGATTCAGTTTTTGGAGCGGAATGCAGCACGGGTGCTGGCGACGCGATACGTTGGCGCGAGCGGACGGCCGCTATGGCTGGGCCGTGTGACGAGCGAGGTGGATCGTGTGCCGCTGGGCCGTGTGCTGGTGATTGCGGTCAGCAACTATCCGCTGCTGTTGCCAGGGGTTCAGGTGGTGCAGGCATTGGCATCCGGGAACACGGTCATCTGGAAGCCGGGCCGCGGAGGTGCGGCGGTTGCGAGAAAGTTTGCGGAGATCCTGACCGAGGCGGGCCTGCCAGAGAAGGTGCTGGTTGTCACCGACGAGAGTGTGGCGGCGGCCTGTGCGGCGATTGATGCCGGGATCGACAAGATCTTCTTTACGGGATCAGCGGCGGCCGGACGCGAGGTGCTGCAACGGGCCGGGGCCCGGTTGATTCCGTGCGTCGTTGAACTGTCAGGCGCGGATGCAGCTATTGTGCTGCCGAGTGCCCCTATCGAGCGGGCAACGCAGGCAATCGGATTCGGGCTGAGGCTGAATGGCTCGGCGACGTGCATGGCACCACGGCGCGTGTTGCTGGTTGACCGCATGGGAGAGCGCCGGCTGCAGTTTCTGGCAGCGCTGTGGAGTGAGTTGCAGAGCATTTCCCCGGTCTGGGTGCCGGAGGCGCAGGCACGGTTAGCCAGCGAGTTGCTGGAAGACGCCCGGAGGCAGGGCGGCACCGTGCTTGGGGGCCAGATGGATGAGGCTGGCCGGTTTGTGCCGGCCCTGGTGGTGGACGGCAGGTCAAGCATGCGTGTCGCGAAGACTGACTTGTTTGCGCCGGTGCTGACGGTGGTGGACGTCCGAGGAACGGACGGTGTGCTGAAGGCGCAGGCGGAGTGCCCGCTGGCGCTGACGGCATCGATCTTCTGCGGGGGGAGCGGACCTGACGAAGCGGAGGCTCGTTCCCTGGCGAAGCAGCTGAAGGTTGGACATGTAACTCTTAATGATCTTATTGTGCCGACGGCTGATCCGCGGGTGCCGTTTACGGGACGCAAGCAGAGCGGCTTTGGATCGACACGGGGAGCAGAAGGATTGCTCGAGATGACAGTTCCGCGGGTGATTGCGGTACGACGGGGCGCCAGTGCAAGACGCTATGAGGTAACGGGCGCAGCGCATGTTGGCTTGTTCGCGGGAATGGCGGCGTTGCTGTACGGGGGTCACGTTCTTTCAAGACTTCGTGCAGTGCCAAGGATAGTCAGGTCTGCCCGCGCTGTGGCGCAGGCGAGTGAGTTTGAGAGGTCTGGAGAGGCATGATGCAGGTAGGAGTGATTGGATCAGGGTTGGCCGGCTTGGCTGCGGCGTGCACGCTGGCGGCGCGTGGCCACCAGGTTGAGGTGTTCGAGAAGAATGAATGGCTGGGCGGCAAAGCGGCGCAGTTGCGTGAAGGAGGATTTCGCTTCGACATGGGGCCGACCATCCTGATTCAGCCTTCTATGCTGAGGAAGATCTTTGCCGAGGCGAATCGTAACCTGGAGGATTACGTACCGATGGTGCGTCTCGATCCGCAGTGGCGATGCTTTTTTGAGGACGGCAAGGTGCTGGACCTGAAGGATGACCCGGCGGTGATGGCGGAGACGTTTGAGGGCATCTGGCCGGGGATGGGCAAGGGATACCTGAAATTCCTGGAGACCTCGCAGCAGCTGCACTCGATCTCCGACCGCTTCTTCTTCTGGAAGTCGGTTGGATCAATGCGCGACACGATGGATGTGGGCGGTGCGTTCGACATCAAGGTGCTGAAGGACGTGATGCGAATGCGCCTGGGAAAGACGGTGGCGGGAACGATCCGGGAGTTCATGCCGGATGCGAACTCGGCGCAGATGCTGGACCACTTTGTGCAATATGTGGGGAGTTCACCGGATGCGTCGCCGGCGATCCTGTGTGCGATCGGGCATATGCAGATGGAAGAGGGGATCTGGTATCCGATTGGCGGCACACGCGCGGTGCCGGAGGCGCTGGTAAAGCTGGCGACGGAGCTGGGCGTCGTGTTTCATACGAACGTCGAGGTCGAGACGATTGAGACGGATGCGCCGAAACTAAGCGGCAAGAAGGCCAAGCATGTAACGGGTCTGGTGACAGATACGGGTGAGGTCCACTCTTTTGATGCGGTGGTGTCGAACTCGGATGCGGTGCGGACGTATCGGGAGCTGATTGGCGGCTCGGCGGCGAAGCACTTCGATCATGCGCGGAAGTATGAGCCCGCGTGCAGCGGCGTGGTGCTGTACCTGGGGCTGAACAAGCGATATGAGCACCTGGCGCACCACGACTTTGTGTTCTCGCGCGACCCGCATGAGGAGTTCCATCACATCTACGATCTGGGCGAGCCTGCGCCGGATCCGACGTGCTATCTGGCGTCGACGGGACTGACGGACCCGGAGAGTGCGCCGGCAGGGGGCGATGCGTTGTATGTGCTGGTGCACACGCCGTATCTGCGGCCTCACCATGACTGGACAAAGATGTTTCCGGCATATCGGCAGGTGATCCTGGACAAGCTGAAGCGCACGGCGGGGCTGACGGATATTGAGGACCGGATCGTGTACGAGTCGGCGCTGACGCCGATGGATATCCACAATCGCTATCGTGTGCTGAATGGGGCAATCTACGGGATCTCGAGCCACGGGACGTTCAACGGGGCGTTCAAGCCGGCGAACAAAAGCAAGGAGCTTGAGAATCTATACCTGGCGGGAGGAGCGGCTCATCCCGGGCCGGGCATGCCGATGGTGATGATGTCAGGTTGGATTGCGGCAGATACACTCGATCAACAGTCGCGGGCGCGCGTGGCGTAGGTTGTAGAGAATGGCGTACAGGACGGGAGCGATGGACGAGCGGATACCGACGGTTTCGCGCCCATTGCTCCTGTGGTTTCGATGGATTGTGCGGCGGAATTTTCGGGCTGCGTTTCACGCGGTCCGGATCCAGGGTCTGGCACAGGTGAAGGGGCTGGATGGGCCGCTACTCATCTATGCGAACCACTCGGGCTGGTGGGATCCGATGGTTGCGTTTCTGCTGTCGGACCAGCTGCTGAACACGCGAAGGCACTACGCCCCGATGGACGCTGTGGCGTTGCGGAAATACAGGATTCTGACGTGGCTGGGCGTGTTTCCGGTGGAGGTCAGCAGCGCGCGGGGAGCGGTGCGCTTTCTCCGGACGGGTGAGGCGATTCTGCGCGGAGGCGGCGTGCTGTGGGTGACACCGCAGGGCCGGTTTGCGGATGTGCGGGAGCGGCCACTGGAGTTCAAGCCGGGGATGGCGGCACTGGCGGCGAGGGTTCCAGGCTGCGCGGTGCTGCCGATGGCGATTGAGTACGTGTTCTGGGACGAGCGAACGCCGGAGACGCTGCTGCTGCTAGGCGAGCCGGTGCATGTGGTCGCGGGGGAGACGACGGAGAGTCTGGAGGGCCGGCTGAAGGCCGCGCTTGAGACAGTGATGACAGAGATGCAGACGCGGGCGATGTCGCGGGATACCAGGCAGTTTGAGCGGGTACTGCTGCGAGGGCGGGTGGGGGTGGGTGGATTTTACGGGATGGGACAGCGCGTGAAAGGATGGCTGACGCGAAAGCCATACCAGCCGGAGCACGGGACGCCGGTTCCAGCACGCGGGGAACGGGTGGAGGGGTAGGGTATGTTCGACGGCTTGCTGGTTGCGATGATGGTGTGCGCCCTGGCGCCGGCGGTGATGTTTTCCATCAACTATGTGTTGTACCGCGAGCCGCGCGAGGTGGAGGCGGGTCGCGTGCTGCCTGCAGTCTCGGTGCTGATCCCGGCGCGAAATGAGGAACGGGCGATCCGGGCGGCGGTGGAGAGTGTGCTGGCGAGCAAGGGAGTGACGCTGGAAGTCGTGGTGATGGACGACGAATCCGCAGACGCGACGGCGGCGATGGTTGCGGAGATCGCGGCGCGGGATGGCCGGGTGCGGCTGGAGCAGGCGCCGGCCCTGCCGCGAGGATGGAATGGCAAACAGCATGCCTGCTGGGCGCTGGCGCATACGGCACGCTATGAGCGCATGTGCTTTATGGATGCCGATGTGCGGCTTGAAGCGGACGCACTGCAGCGCATGCTCGACTTTCAGGAGCAGAGCGGGACGGCGCTGGTGAGCGGATTTCCGCGGCAGGTGACGGGGACGACGCTCGAGTGGCTGCTGCTGCCGCTGATTCACTTCGTGCTGCTCGGGTTTCTGCCGTTGCCAGGGATGCGACGGACGACGAATCCGGGGTATGCGGCGGGATGCGGGCAGTTTTTGCTGGTGCGACGGCAAGAGTACTTTGCAAGTGGAGGACACGCTGCGATTCGAGAGACGATGCATGACGGGCTGCGTCTGCCGAAGCTGCTGCGGGAGCATGGCTTGACGACGGACCTGGCAGATCTGACACGGCTGGTGCGATGCCGGATGTATCGCTCGGCAGGGCAGGTGTGGAGCGGGCTGGCCAAGAATGCGACCGAGGGGTTGGCGGCGCCGGTGCGGATTCTGCCGATCTCCCTTGTGCTGGTTCTGGGGCAGGTGCTGCCGTTCCTGCTGCTGGTGGCTCTGCTGGCGATGCACAGGCCGGTTGCGGCGTACGAGGCGGTGTTTCTGTTCGTGGCGGTATGGGCGGCCTGGCTGCCGCGTGTGCTGGCGGCGTTCCGGTACCAGCAAAGGCTGCGTGGTGCGTGGCTGCATCCGCTGGGGATTGCCGTGCTGCTGGTGCTGCAATGGTATGCGCTAGCACGAAAGCTGACGGGCGGCGCGGTGAGCTGGAAGGCACGAAGCTATGCGGGTGGCGGTGACGACGCTTGAGGCGCCCGCGATAGACACGTGCGCGGTGCAACGGGCATCCCTGAGCCTGGATGAAGATGGGAATCAGGGTGCAGACGATTCGACACGCTGCTTAAGCGCAAGGTTGAGATCGTTCATCTGATAGGCCGTGTCTTCGAAGAGACGGCTGGTGAGCCAGCCGACAAGCAGACCCGTAAACTCCTCTGTCTGGACAAAGCGGGTGTGGTCGCCGACGGCTTCGAGGCGAAAGGTTCGTTCCCCCTCGAAGAGGCCGGGGACGGGGAAGCGGCCCTGCCATTGCAGCTCACGAAAGGGATGCACGGTGAGGACGCGGCTGGTGTAGGTGTTGATGCCGAAGCGGCGGTTATGGGTGGTGACGTGGATAGTGGCGCCCTCGCGCAACGGACCCTGGATGGACTTGATAGCGGGGTTCCAGGTGGGGTAGGCACCGGTGTCGGTGAGGAAGGGCCACACGGTCGTGGGCTGGCGATCAATCACGATTTCGGTCGTAAGCGAGCCATTGCGATGCTGGGCCAGCAGCAGAATGAGAGTCAGGCCGAGGAGGGTCGCGCACCATTGCAGCAGACGGAGCATGGCGGCCATAGTACGCGTTTGCGATGCGAGGTGGGGAGAGCGAAGTTCAGACGCCCTTCTTGAGCGGCTCCCAGATGAACTTGTGAATTTGTAACGAGAGGCGGGCGGGGAGACCGTCGGCGAGCATCCAGTCGACGAGATCGCGGGGGTCGAGCGCGATGTTGTCGGCGGTGCGGAGGGGGCTGGGTGTTTTGGTAAAGGCGGGTGAAAGAAGGATGCCGCCGGCCTTTTGCTCGAGCGCGTGCTGGCGGATGAAGTTGCGGGCGAACTCGTAGTCGTGGCGGTCGGTGAGGACGAATTTGACCTCGTCGGCAGTGGTGAGAGCGTTGAGGTTTTCAAGGCGGAAGCTGTTGGCTGCGGCGCCGGCGCCGGGACACTTAACGTCGACGATCTTGTGGACGGCCTTCGGGACGTCGGCGAGGGGGCGCTCGCCGGAGGTCTCGATCATGAGCTCGAAGCCGCGGTCGAGAAGGGTCTGCATGAGGGGAAGAAGCTCGCGGGCCTGCAGCATAGGTTCGCCGCCGGTGAACTCGATGAGCCGACAGGGGGCGAGTGCGTCGATCTGAGCGAGGATCTCGTCTGCGGTGAAGGGCTTGCCGCCGGAGAAGGTGTATTCGGAGTCGCACCAGGCGCAGCGAAGGTTGCAGCCGGCGAGGCGCACGAAGATGCAGGGCAGGCCGGCGAAGGAGCTTTCGCCCTGAACGGATTTGTAGAGTTCGATGAGGTGCATGGGATCAGGTGGATCGTAGGCGCGGCGTGGAGGAAGACGGCGGGGCTCTTCCCGTTGCTACGCTTCAGTGGAAGGGGGCTTACTCGTAGTAGCGGGCGAAGCTGGTGTCGGTTTCGTAGAGGGTGCAGTCTTTGACGCGGACGCGGCCGCCGGTCATCTCCGCCAGCTGGCTGGAGGTCTGCTGATAGAAGTAGCGGGCGAGGTTTTCGGCGGAGGGATTGAGTTCCTCGTTGAAGGGCTCGAGATCATTGATCATCTGGTGATCGAGGCGATCGACGACGGGGCGCATGACCTGCTTGAGGAGCTTGAAGTCGAGCAGCAGGCCGGCGTGGTCGAGCTCCGCACCGATGAGGGTGACGAAGACCTTGTAGTTATGGCCATGCGGGTTTTCGCACTTGCCTCGATAATTCCGGAGATAGTGGCCGGAGGAGAAGCCGGCTTCCACGGTGACTTCAAACATGCGGACGATTCCTTCTTCCGTAGGCGCTGAAAGGCACACGGGGCTCAAAGATCTATTGTACCGGCGTGGGAGGATGCGAGCGGAGAGTCGCTCGCCGGGGTCAGGTGCGGGAGGCGAGACGATCGCGGAGCTCCCGAACCTCAGCGGTAAGGGTCTTCAGCTGATCGAGGACGTCGTGGCGATCACGATCGCTTTCATCGGGATGGTAGCGCTCCATATAGAAGGTGCCATTTGGTTCGAGCGTTCCACGCTTGACCTCAGAGAGGTCGTCGATGCCGTCCTTGTGAACGGCGCCGAGGAGCTCGGTGGGAGTAAGGCTTTCGGCTTTGAGGGCGGCCTCGTCCATTTTGCCGTCCCGGATCAAGACAGCGGGCGAGCCCTGCAGGGCATTGTTCATTGCCGGGAAGCGAAAGAGGACGCGGCTGAGAAACCAGTTGGCGAGAAGCAGCGAGAAGGCGCCGATGATGCCGCCGGAGACGGAGTTATCGTCGCCGATCATGGCGTTCTGTACGGTGTTGGAGAGGCTGAGCAGAACCACGAGATCGAACGGGTTGAGCTGGGCGAGCTCGCGCTTGCCGAAGAGACGGAGGAAGCCGACCAGGCAGAGATAGACGATGACGGGGCGCAGGAACTTTTCGAGCACTGGCAGTGGAAGGTGGAACATGCTCTGGATCATGCGAGCTCTTTCTGGAAGCGAATCTTAGGACTGGCTATAGCGCTGTTGGTGCCACGCCCATGCGCTGGCGACGATGTCGTCGAGCTGCTCATGCTGCGGCGACCAGCCGAGCTCGTGCTTGATTTTGTCCGAGCTGGCGACGAGAACGGCGGGATCGCCGGGACGACGAGGCTGTTCTTCGACGGGGATGGAGCGACCGGTGACTCGTATGACGGAGTCGATCACCTGGCGGACGGTGAAGCCCTGGCCGTTGCCGATGTTGTAGATCATGCGAGGGGTGCGATCGAGGGCCTGGAGCGCGAGCAGGTGAGCGTGGGCGAGGTCGCCGACATGGATGTAGTCGCGAACGCAGGTGCCGTCGGGGGTGGGGTAGTCGGTGCCGAAGATCTTGATCTTGTCGCGGCGGCCGAGGGCGACATCGAGGATGAGGGGGATCAGGTGCGATTCGGGCTCGTGTGACTCGCCATAGCCTTCAACGGCGCCGGCGACATTGAAGTAGCGCAGGCTGGCGTAACGGAAGCCGTGGAGCTGGTTGAACCAGCGCAGCATGTGCTCGACAAGCAGCTTGCTTTCGCCGTAAGGGTTGGTGGGCTCCAACTTAGCGTCTTCGAGGATCGGGGACGATACCGGCTCGCCGTAGCAGGCGGCGGTGGAGCTAAAGACCAGCTTTTGGGGGCCGACGGCTAACATTGCTTCAAGAAGAGTGAGCGTAGAGGCCGTATTGTTGCGAAAATAGAGTTCAGGACAGCGCATGCTCTCGCCGGCTTCAATCAGAGCAGCGAAGTGCATGACGCCATCGAACGCTCCATCGCGGAGAATGCCTTCGAGCAGAGGGCGGTCTTTGAGGTCGCCCTGGATGAAGCGGGCCTGAGGAGGAAGGGCGGATGCTTTGCTGTGGCAGAGGTTGTCAATGATTGTGACGTCATGATTCTGCTGCATAAGGAGTCGAGCGACGGTGCCCCCGACGTAGCCTGCGCCGCCTGTTACGAGAACCTTCATGAATACCTCTCCGCTGCCTGAATGCACGTGTACCACCAAAGTACCAGTGTCAAGCTAAGGAAGCTACGGCACACTCATTTCAGTCAAAAGCAAGGCAGGTCATGCCGGGGAGGGACTGTAAAAAGCCCCGGAAGCGAACTTGCTACAACCCTTTGGATCGCTTCATTCGTCTTTCTGATGTACCCGTCTCTCCGGCACGACACCACTCCCCGCCGGCAGGAGTTTCTCTGGTGGGTCTGGTCAGGTGCAGCACCTGTTCCCTTTGCATCCCTCGAGCGGGTTCATCATCCCGCCGCAAACACTTCCGATAATGCAGTTGATGTGTTGCCTCCAGCCGCAAGGCGGGAGAACACCCTAAGGACCGTCCCCATGCCTGTCACCATGCAGAAGCCGCCCGCCACCGACGTCAAGCCCACGCCCGCGCCCGCCAACATGCAGTTCAGCCACTTCGGCGTTCTGAATGACGGCAAGCAGAGCCGAACCTCGCTGTTCACCTCGATTACGGTGAACATCATCATTGCGCTGGTGGTGATCATCATCGGTGCGGCTGCGAAGAAGACGATGGACAAGCGGCAGAAGCTGACGAGTCTGACCGAGCCGATTCCTATCAAGAAGATTGAGCCAGAGAAGCCGAAGATCCTGCCGAAGCCTCTGCCGCCGACGCCAAAAATCAAGGTGGAGCCACCCAAGATCAAGCTGCCGGACCAGGTGAAGCTGCCGGATCCGCCGAAGATTCCTGAGATCAAGATGAACCAGCCGGTGCCGGTGATTGCCCCCGCGCCGCCAAAGCAGGTGACGCCGCCGCCGGCGCCGAAGGTCGTGAACCTGGGCCAGGCCGCGCCCGCGACGGTGATGGCGACCAATCATCCTGCCGCCGTGGCCCTGGGTCAGCAGACCAACCCGATTGCGCCATCCAACCGCCCGGCGACGAGCGCGGTCAACCTCGGTAACCGTGGCATGGCAGGGATGCCGGCTTCGAACACGGGTGCAGGCGCGACCAGGGTCAGCCTGGGTTCGGGCTCGCCGACGAGCACGGATATGGCCGGGAATGGAGCACGCGCGGTGCAGGGCGTGAAGCTGGGCGTGACTGGCGGAACGGGACCGATGAACGCGACAGGCAAGGTTGCCGGGCCGGTGAACCTGGGGCAGGTGCAGCAGGTTGCGGTGCCCAAGCCAACTGCACCGACCGTGGCGAGTGCCAAGAGCGGGCCGAAGGTGCTGTACAAGCCGACGCCGGTGTACACAGCAGAGGCTCGCAGCATGCACCTGGAAGGCGTGGTTGCGGTTCGCCTGAAGGTGGGCGCGGATGGTGGCGTGCAGGTAGAAGGCGTGACCAGCGGTCTGGGTCATGGACTGGATGAGGCAGCGGTGCAGGCGGTACGCGGCACCCGATTCAAACCGGCGACGGATGCGGCCGGCTCTCCCGTGGAGTGGGAAGGTGTTGTCAAC
Organism: uncultured Acidobacteriaceae bacterium; assembly: GCA_964242875.1. Taxonomy (GTDB): domain Bacteria; phylum Acidobacteriota; class Terriglobia; order Terriglobales; family Acidobacteriaceae; genus Edaphobacter. The sequence goes on along the minus strand of CAXTCB010000011.1, from coordinate 33,601 downwards.
GTAGCTTTCCAGCTTGCGGGATAGCTTTCTCCCTGGCGCGGGATCAACTAGCATTAAGCAGAACTAATGTCAGGACGGTGGACCGGTACGGTCCCCACAGGAGCAACTATGAGTTTCCGGAAACACACGACGGCCGGTTTTCTGCTGGCAACGCTGGCCGCAGGCTCGCTTTCAGCAAGCGCCGCGATACCTCTGATTGGCAAGAAGAAGAAGACGGGGGATGAACTGTTGCCCTCGCGCAAACCGACGCCGGCGCAAAATGCGCTGATTGACAAGTCGATTGTGCGGGAGAAGGCGGTCATCAAGGCAGTGAAGGAACGGGCTCCGATGGTGGAGACGTATATCCAGAACATGCGTCCCGATCCCTTGCTCAGCCAGATTCCGGAGTCGGACCAGCACTTTCTTGGGCGCGTTGCGTTTGGAAAGGTGATTGGAGATGCGACGTACCAGACCAACCCGGACACGGCGCATGGGACGCAAGGGGGCGGCAAGCTGAGCTTTCTGAAGCACTCGGCGTCGTATGTGACGGGCCTGGGCAGCAGCCTTCATTTGAACTTTCATGAAGCCGGCTTTGTGCAGATGCTGCTGATGGACTCGAACTCGTACGACCGGCAGCACTACCAGTTCTTCTACGTGCGGAACGATTTCTTGGGGAATACGCCGACGGCGGTCTTCGATGTGGAGCCAATCCCGACCAAGGAAGGCAAGCTGGCGATCACAGGAACGACGGCGGGCCGCTTCTATGGCCGCATCTGGATCGAGACGAGAAATGGCAACGTGGTGCGGTTCAACGGAGACTTTTCCGGGACCGAGAAGACGATTCGCGAGTACTACCACTTTGATAGCTGGCGGACGAATGTGCAGCCGGATCTCTGGCTGCCGACCTCATTTTACGTAGAGGAGAGCGATCCAAAGAGCATCTCGCGCACACTCAAGTTTAAGGCGATCAATCACATCTGGGGTTACATGTTGAAGGTGCCGCCGCCTGAGGCCGAGCAGACTTCGATGGACGTGGTCGGTGCGACCGATGTGAGCCAGGACGCTCAGGATGTAAGTCCGCTCGGGGCGCAGCGCGAATGGGCAAAGCAGGCCGAGGACAACGTGGTCGAGCGGCTGTTTCAGGCGGGTTTGATCGATGCTCCCAGTGAGTTCGATAAGACGCTGGAAGCTCTGGCGGGCAATATTCTTGCCTATAACGGCATTACGCTGGCGCGGCCGATTCATTGCCGGACGATGTTGACGCAGCCCCTTGAGTCGGTGGCGATTGGCGACACGATTCTGATCTCGAAGAGCCTGCTGGATACAACAGCTGTGGTGACACAGGATGGCGCGCAGCAGATGGGCAATCTGAATGCGATCCTTGCCTTCCAACTGGCGCACATTATCCTGGGACACCGGCTGGACACGAAGTATGCGTTCAACGATCGGCTGCTGTTCCCCACCACCACGGTCTTCAACCGGATTCCGATGCATCATACTGACCCGGATAACGAAGCTGCGGCGAAGAAGGCGATGGAGCTGCTGAGCGCGAAGGAGCTGGTGGATGGCCAGCAGTACTTCGGCCTGTATCTGCAGCAGCTGCAGACGCGAGTCAAGGCGCTCAAAGAGCTGAACGAGCCGATGCTTGGTGATGCTCTCATCAAGAGCGATACCGATCCGACATTCTGGCTGCAGGCGATGGTCAGCAAAGGGCCGAAGCTGGATATGAAGGATCTGAAGCAGCAGGCAGCGATGCCTCTGGCAGCTTTTCTTCGCTACGATCCGTGGACGGACCAGGTGATTACGATGCACTCGGCGTTTGAGCCTTTGCTGACGCCGGCTGACAAGATGCCGTTTGAGGTGGAACCGGTGTTTCTGAAGCTGAGCTACTACAAGGCACCAGCGGATCCGGCAGCGGGCGCTGCGGCTGGACCAGCTGCGGCAGCAACGACGACGACGGCTCCGGCGGCTGCACCGGCCGCAGCGGCAGTACCGGCAGCACCGCCACAACAGTAAGTCATTGGCTGCGGTCCTCCCAGGGGCCGCAGCCCTCCCCTACTCCCCCCCGACTCACCCTTTCCATAGAGAAGCACTCAGCTTCCAACCGATTTGCTTACACGGCCGCTTTCCCCAACGTGCGACCGACTCAGGAGGTTCAGTGTTCAAACGATATCTTCTCTTGCTCAGCCTTATAGGCGTCAGCTCTGGGCTTCACGCGCAGGCGACGGCTACGGCTTCGCGCGCCGGGGACGCTCTGGTGGGTGCCGGGTACACCACTGCGGCATCAGATTACGGCGTTCGCTTTACAGGCTTCAACGCTTTTGGCGACTTTGACTTCACGCAGCACATCGGTGTCGAAGCGAAGTTCAATTACGTGAAGGCACCCTCACCATCGATCCTCTACGAGAAGACGTACGAGATTGGCGGCCGCTACTTTCGCACGTATGGGCCGGTCGTTCCCTATGCGAAGTTGCTGGTTGGCCGCGGCGTGTTCAATTACCCGCCGTGCCTGCCGCCAGCATCGCAGACTGTTGCGTGCGCGAATCTCGCGTACAACGAGGTCTCGGGAGGAGTTGGGGCTGACTTGAAGGTGCGGCCGTGGCTCTATGTTCGTGCAGATCTGGAGTTTCAGCACTGGTTCAGCTTCAAGGGAACACCGACGAGCCAGCCGGATTCTCTGGCGCCGCAGCTCTTTTCGATCGGCGCGGCGTATCACTTCCGCTAGGGGCTTCTCAGGTCCGCTAAAGTCCGAGAAGCAAACAATGGGCGGAGCAGCCTGATCGAACGCTGCTCCGCCCCGCTTTGCTTAGAGTGGCTCTTGAAGTTTAGAAGTGGTAGGCGACGCCGACCGTCGGCATCGAGATTACTTCGTAGCGGTTGGTCTTGAAGCTGTCATTGCCGAAGTCAGGAGCCTTGACGGCGAAGCCGCGATACTGCACGCGAACGTCGAAGCTTGGACTGATCTCATAGGAGACGCCCGCGCCAAACACGGCACCGATCGCCGTGGTACGCGCCAGACCCTGCTGCGTCGTTCCGAAGTCGCGAATGGCTCCGAACAGCAGAGCCGCGGGGCCGACCTCAGCGAAGGGGCTGAAGTTATGGAAGTTCAGGCTGTACACGTACGCCACTGAGATCTCCTGCTGGCGGGTGTGGACCATCGTGTTTGGCTGGAAGTTTGTGACGTATCGGGTGGAGTACTGTGCGAACGAGTAGTTCACTTCTCCGGCGCTGCGCGGGGTCAGCATGTAACGATAGCTGCCAAGAAAGCCTACTGTAGAGGTCGCTGATTGCCGGACCCCTCCGGTGCCATTTGTCGTGGGTGTAAAGACACCAATCGCGCTTACACTCGCGTCCTGCCGGCTTTCCTGAGCCAAACCGGCGGCGGCTGATGTCATCAGCACGCCCAAAGCCATCATCTTCATCATGCGTTCGTAGTCCCCTCGCAGCCTAGCTACCCGGCCGCCGAAAGCACTTTCGTGAGGGCGGACACCGTGATTGCAATGCACGGTGATGGCGGAGCTGAGCTCTTGACTATTGTACCTGCAGGAGGGGAGCGGCGGCGGGCACGGGCGGAGAGAGCCCTTACACGACAGGCTGGCGCATGAGCGCCAGCCTGTCGTTTCCTGTTCAGGTAAGCGTGGGGTTTACTGCGCGGGCGGTGGCGGGGGCGCATCCTGGCCACCGTGATTCTTTTCCATGCGATCGTGGCGCTTGGCTTCCATCGCGTCGAACTTGGCTTTCTGATCATCATTCAGAAGAGCGCGCATCTTGTCGTTCTCCGCCTTGTGAAGATCCATCATCTTGGCGCGGCGATCTGCGGGCTGCAGCGAGGTATCGGAGTGAATGCCCTGCATCTGGGTTTCGTTATCGGCCTGAATGGCCTGCACCTGTGTGACCTGATCCGGCGTGAGGTCCAGGCGCTTGGTCAACATCTTCAGCATATGGGCCTGACGCTCTGCCGGGTCGCCATGCGGTCCGCGGGGTGGGGGTCCGCCATCCTGCGTAGCCGGCGGCGCGGCGGAGGGATCAGTCTGCTGGGCGACGAGAGAGACTGGGGCGAGGACGAGGCCGACGAGCGCCAGGCGTGCCACATACGAGAGAGCTGTTCCCTGTTGAAGTTTCATACATCCTCCTTGGTGCTGAATGCGATCGCACGATGCGACCAGCTTCCCTTGTAATAACGCTGGCGCGGCGGAAATGTTTCGCTTCAACCCCGGATTGATCAGAAACTAGCGATGCCGTTCCGCCTGGAAACAGAAAGGATCACCCCGCTTGCCGGCAAACCGCTCGATAGTAGCCAGAAAGGCGATCGCAGCGTGGGAGAGGCTGGCCTGACGGCGATGCACGACGCGAAGACGACGCTCCATGATGAGTTCAGGGACGGCGACGCGCACGAGACTGCCGGTGGCGAGCTCCGTACGAACGCTGAGACCGGGAACGAGGGCAACACCGCCACCCATCTCGACGAAGCGCTTGATGGCCTCCAGCGAAGGAAGCTCCACGCCCATGTTCAAAGGAGTCTTGTGCTGCTTAAAGGCCTGAACGACCTTTTGCCGCAGCGGCGAGGTGATGGTGTGAGCAACGAAGTTACAGGTACGAAGATCGCGGATGGAGACGGTGCCGGAGCGGGCAAAGGGGTGGCTGGGATTGACGATGAAGGCGAGTTCGTCGCGGTAGACGACGGTGGAGGTGAGCTGTGGATCGTCAGGACGAAAGGAGAGCAGGCCGAGTTCCACGCTGTGCAGCAGGACCTCATCCGGGATGCGGCTGGCGAGCGAGCGCTGGACGGCGACCTTGATGCGGGAGTTCTTTTTGCGGAACTCGGAGAGCAGGGGGAGCAGGTAGAGGCAGGTGTACTCATTGGCGGCGATGCTGAGCTTTCCGGTGTGCAGGGCGCGGAGCTCGCCGATGGCCCCGGCGGCCTCGGACCGGAGATTAAGCATCTTGAGGGCGTACTCGCGCAGGACTTCGCCGGCGGCGGTGAGCGTGCCGTCGCGTGAGCTGCGCTCGAAGAGGACTTCGCCCAGCTCGGATTCCAGCTTGGCGATGGCCTGGCTTACCGCGGGCTGCGTGCGATGCAGGCGGGAGGCGGCCCGGGAGAAGCTGCGCTCCTCAGCAACGGCGAGAAAGGTTTCCATCTGCGTGAGTTCCATGCGCAAGGCCCTCTGAGTTCGTATTACCAATGCAGACCACGCGGATTAGTTTTGCTGATACCGGTGCGAAGCGGCATAAGAAGCCGTTATGCTTAGGTCAAGCAGGAAGGTACACGGGATGACGCAACAGAACAAGCCCAGGGCGAAAGAACAAGGAGAGATGAAGGCAGATCGACTTCTCTTCTTTGACACGACGCTGCGTGACGGCGAACAGAGCCCCGGCTGCACGATGCACCACAATGAAAAGCTGCGAATGGCGCATCAGTTGGCTGCGCTGGGAGTTGACGTTCTGGAGGCAGGCTTTGCCATTGCGTCCCAGGGTGATGCCGAATCGATTCGCGCGATCGCCCGCGAGGTGAAGGGGCCACGGATCACATCGCTCGCGCGATGCCGGCAGGCCGATGTGGAGGCAGCGGCGCGGTCTGTGGAACCGGCAGAGTCCAACCGCATCCATGTTTTTCTGGCGAGCTCTGACCTGCACCTTGAAGCGAAGCTGAAGATCACGCGGGCGCAGGCACTCGAGCAGGTCGGCGAGAATGTGCGGCTGGCTCGAAGCTTTGCCGATGACGTGGAGTTCTCGACCGAGGACGGAACGCGCAGCAATCATGACTTTCTGGTGCAGATGATCACGGTGGCGATCGAGGCCGGAGCGACGACGATCAACGTGCCGGACACGGTGGGATATGCGACACCAGCGGAGTACACGGCGCTGTTTCAGATGCTGCGGGAGCGTGTGCCGGGGATCGACGACGTTACGCTATCCACGCACTGCCATGATGATCTGGGCATGGCGGTGGCGAATACGTTGGCGGGCATCGAAGGCGGTGCGCGACAGGTGGAGTGCACCATCAATGGCATTGGCGAGCGAGCCGGCAATGCGGCGCTCGAAGAGATTGCGGCTGCGTTGATGGTGCGGCGCGATCGGTTTCCCTACACGTCAAACATCGTGATGCAGGAGCTGTATCCGACCAGCCAAATGCTGGCGGAGATGATCAGCTTTGGCTGCTCGCCGAACAAGGCGGTGGTTGGTGCGAATGCGTTTGCGCATGAGTCAGGGATTCATCAGCACGGGATGCTGGCGAATCCGCTGACCTACGAGATTATGACGCCGGAGTCGGTCGGCGTGCCTGCGACGAAGATTGTGCTGGGCAAGCACAGCGGACGGAGAGCGCTGGAGCAGAGGCTGGGCGATCTTGGGTTCCGCTTGGATCGCGAACAGCTGGATGAGGTCTACCAGCGCTTTACCGAGCTGGCGGATCGCAAGAAGTCCATCTATGAGCAGGATCTTCTGAGTCTTCTTCAATCGCCGCATCCTGCGCTGATGACACCCTGAGGAATCAGAGCAGGACCGCAAACCATTTCTTGATCAAGGAGAGTATGTGCAGCTGAAGGTTACAGTTCTTGCCGGGGACGGGATCGGGCCGGAGGTGACGCGTGAGGCCGTTAGCATTCTTCGCGCTGTGGCCGACCACGGCGGACATGAGTTCGTGTTTGCGGATGAGCTGATTGGCGGTGTTGCGATCAAGCAGACAGGGTCTCCGCTGCCGCAGGCAACGATCGACCAAGCGCTGGCAAGTGATGCTGTTCTGTTGGGGGCGGTTGGGGATCATGCGTTCAATGCGCTCTCGCCGGACAAGCGGCCTGAGGCTGGCCTGTTGCGGATTCGCCAGGTACTCGGCGGCTTTGCCAACCTGCGACCATCCGTGGCGTACACAGCTCTTGCGGCGAGCTCTCCGCTGCGCGCGGATGTCACGGCGGGCGTAGACATCCTGTTTGTGCGTGAGCTGCTGGGCGGCTTGTACTTCGGGACGCCGCGCGAGTGGAACAAGGAGACCGGTGCGGCCTTCAACACCATGCGGTATACGCGGGATGAGGTGATCCGCGTGGCGAAGGTGGCCTTCGAACTTGCGGGAAAGCGGCGGGGCAAGGTGACGTCGGTGGATAAGGCGAATGTGCTCGAGACCTCGCAGCTGTGGCGGGCGACGGTGACGGAGCTTGCGGCCGAGTATCCGCAGGTCACGCTCGAACATCAGCTGGTCGATTCTATGGCGATGCACCTGATGAACACGCCGCGAAGCTTTGACGTGGTGCTGACAGAGAACCTGTTTGGCGATATTTTGTCGGACGAGGCCGGTGTGATTACGGGATCGCTGGGGATGCTCCCGTCTGCGACGATCGGCGGCAAGGTGAACCTGTATGAGCCGGTGCATGGGTCGGCGCCGGACATTGCGGGAACCGGCAAGGCCAATCCGCTCGGCGCGATTCTAACGGCTGCGATGGTGCTGCGGCACTCAGCCGGCCTCGAGCAGGAGGCGACGGCGGTTGAGAATGCGGTTCGCCGCGTGCTCGATGAGGGACATCGTACGGCAGACATCAGCCGTGACAAGGGCGCCACGTTTACGACGACCGAGGCTATGGGCCGGTTGGTGCATGAGGCGCTCTCGCAGGATCTCGGTCGAAAGGGGTCCATGCACGCTGTCTGATAGACCGCGTCTTCCTTATGCCTTCTCTTTTTTCATTTGCGGCATTATCTGGAACGCTGCTGAGCGTTGTGGTCCCGGTCTGCGCGCAGTTGCACTCCCCGCAAGTGACCCTGCACCGAACGGAAAAGGCAGAAGACCTGAGCTGGCTGTGGGCGTACGCGAGCGATGCGCCGGGCGCTGACGAGAACAGGCTGGCCAATGACCCGCGATTCAAGCCGTTCCTCAAGCGCTCTTTCACGGCGCCGCAATCGTTCTGGGGCCATGGCGCGACGCTGGCGGAGACCGCAGCTGACTTCCTCACCGGACCGCCCGGCAGCGTCGTCCGCGATGAGAATCGCTACCTTTCCGCTGACGCCTGCGTGCAGCACTTCTGCGCGGATCGCGGCTTGTTGTGGGTTGATCTTGGACTTTCGCAGCCGTTGATTGTGTTTGCGGCGATTGATTGGATCAGCGATAACAAGACAGCCAGCCAGGCAGACGCGGCGTACACCCTGTGGGTGTTCAGCAACCGCACGCTGAACCCCGGGCACATGCCACCTGCTTTGCGACGCAGTGTTGCCCGATGGACGGAACGCCCGTCGTCAGAGGGTGAACCGCTCGAGAACGTGACACGGGTGTATGTGGTGGACCCGGACGGAACACCACACCCGATGGACCCAACAATGATCGGCGCGCACAACACACTCGCTGCCGAGACAAGTTCAGAGATGAAGGTAAAGCCATGAGCACACCAGCACGAACACCAAAGACACTCTTTGAGAAGGTATGGGAACAGCACCTGGTCGCCGAACCTGCGGGTGAGCCGACGCTGCTGTATATCGATCTGCATCTGGTCCATGAGGTCACGAGTCCGCAGGCGTTTGAAGGATTACGCCTCGCGGGAAGAACGGTCCGACGGCCGGACCGGCACATTGCGACGGTCGACCACAACGTGCCAACCACGAGCGTTCAGGACCGCCTGCTGATCGCCGATCAGATCTCCGCCAGGCAGGTGGATGCGCTGCGCAGAAATTGTGCCGAGTTCGGTATCGAATTCTTCGATGTGCAGGCTGCGGAACAGGGCATCGTGCATATGATCGGACCCGAGCTGGGAGCGACAAAGCCTGGGATGACGATTGTCTGCGGCGACTCGCACACCTCGACGCATGGGGCGTTTGGCGCGCTGGCCTTCGGCATCGGCACCTCTGAGGTAGAGCATGTCATGGCAACGCAGACGCTGCCGCAGGATAAGCCAAAGACCTTCCGGATCAACGTGGATGGGGAGTTGCCCTATGGGGTTACGGCGAAGGACATCATCCTGGATATCATCGGGCGCATCGGCACGGACGGCGCGACCGGGTACGTGGTGGAATATGCCGGGTCCGCCATTCGCGCGCTCTCAATGGAAGGCCGCATGACGGTGTGCAACATGAGCATTGAAGCGGGCGCGCGAGCGGGCATGATTGCACCGGATGAGACCACGTTCGCCTATCTCAAAGGTCGGCGCTTCGCACCGGCCGGGCTGCTGCACAACGCCGCGAGTGCGCAGGGAGCGTCCGTAGCGAGCGAGGGGTTGATCGCTCTCGACGACATCCCCGCGGCAGCGACCCACGACGACGCGTGGGAGAATGCGGTGGCGCACTGGCGCACCCTGGCCACGGATGAGGGCGCAGTGTTTGATCGCGAGATGACGATCGACGCGACCAGGCTGGCGCCGCGAGTGACATGGGGCACGAGCCCGGGGATGGTGACAGGCATCGATGCTGTCGTGCCGTCGGTTGAGGATGCCCTCTCGGATGCGGATCGCAAGAGCTTTGCCCGGGCGCTCGAGTACATGGATCTGACGCCCGGAACCAAGATCGAGGACATTCGCGTGGATGCCGTGTTTCTGGGCTCGTGCACGAACGCGCGCATTGAGGATCTTCGTGCCGCGGCGAAGGTCGTGGACGGCCATCATGTGGCGACCACAGTCCGGGCGATGGTGGTGCCGGGATCGCAACAGGTGAAAGCGCAGGCCGAGCAGGAGGGCCTGGCGACGATCTTCACAACGGCTGGCTTTGAGTGGCGCGAGCCGGGGTGCAGCATGTGCCTGGGCATGAACCCTGACATTCTGCAGCCCGGAGAGCGCTGTGCGTCCACCAGCAATCGTAACTTCGAAGGACGACAGGGACGCGGTGGCCGAACTCATCTGGTGTCGCCCATTATGGCGGCCGCAGCGGCAATTACGGGCCATCTCACGGACGTTCGCTCCTGGAGCTTCGCTGCGAGCAGCCAGGCGATGGCCCCCGAGCAGGTACTGGTCGAAGGAGGATCACGGTAATGGAGCCCATCAACGTTTTAGAGTCGACAGCCGCTCCTCTGCCGTTGCCGAACATCGATACGGACCAGATTATTCCGAAGCAGTTCTTAAAGCGCATCGAGCGCACCGGATACGGAGACTTCCTGTTCTATGACTGGCGGCGCGTTCAGGAAGGTCCTGACGCTGGCAAGGAAGATCCTCGCTTTGTCTTGAACCGGCCGGAGTATAAGGGGGCGAAGATCCTGATTGCCGAGAAGAACTTCGGCTGCGGCTCATCGCGCGAGCATGCGGCGTGGGCGATCAACCAGTATGGATTTCGTGCCGTGATCGCTCCTACTTTCGCTGACATCTTTTATTCGAACGCCGGCAAGAACGGGCTCATCCTGGCGCGATTGACAGAGGATGAGGTGCAGATGCTGCTGGCGCGTTCCACGGCGAATCCGCAGCACCGCATCACACTCGACCTGGAAGCGCAGACGGTGACCGACGACGAAGGATTTGCGACGCGCTTCGAGATCGATCCATTTCGCAAGTACTGCCTGTTGCATGGGCTTGATGATATCGGGCTGACTTTGCGACACGAGGCTGACCTGGACCGGTACGAGCATCGCCATGATGGCGAGTACTGGATGTCGCCAAAGGCCTCTGCCAACTTGTAGATTTGTTCCGCGCGTGCACTTGCCGCGCTAATCAGAAAGGTCAAACCCTAGAGTGAGCAACGAGATCAATCCGAAGCGATATTCCATTCCACTGACGGAAGGGCCAAGCCGCGCGGCGGCGCGGAGTTACCTGCGCGGCGTCGGTTTTTCGAAGGAAGATCTACATAAGCCGATCATCGGCATTGCGAATACGTGGACCGAGATCGGGCCGTGCAACTTCCATCTGCGACAGATTGCCGAGGCGGTGAAGCAGGGGGTTCGCGAGGCCGGCGGAACACCGATGGAGTTCAACACGGTCACCATCTCGGACGGGATCACGATGGGCACGGAAGGCATGAAGGCCAGCCTGATCTCGCGTGAGGTGATCGCCGATTCGATCGAGCTGGTGGCGCGCGGCAACAGCTTTGACGGTCTCATTTGTATCGCTGGCTGTGACAAAAATATGCCGGGAACCATCATGGCGCTGGCGCGCGTCGATATTCCGGGGTTGATGCTCTATGGCGGATCCATCGCGCCGGGACAGCTGGCGCAGCCGGATGGAACACACAAGGACATCACCATTCTGAACGTCTTTGAGGCGATCGGATCGCATGCCGCGGGGCGCATCTCGGATGATGAGCTTGAGGCCGTTGAAGCAGCGGCGTGCCCCGGGCCAGGTGCCTGTGGCGGCCAGTTTACGGCGAACACCATGGCGATGGCGGGCGAGTTCCTGGGCATCTCACCGATTGGTCTAACCGGTGTGCCCGCGATGGCTGCCGACAAAGCGACGGCCAGCCGAGAGGCAGGGCGGTTGATCATGCACCTGGCGAAGCAGGATCTGCGGCCGTCGAAGATTCTGACGCGAGAGGCGCTTGAGAATGCAATAAGCGCCGTGTGCGCCAGTGGCGGCAGCACAAACGCGGTGCTGCATCTGATTGCGATCGCGCATGAACTGAATATCCCGCTGTCGATGGAAGACTTCGATCGCATCAGCGAACAGACGCCGTTCATCTGCGATCTCTCGCCGGGCGGGAAGTATGTCGCGAAGGACTACCAGGATGCCGGCGGGTCGCGCGTGCTGGCAGCGCGGCTGATCGAACGTGGACAGCTGCACGACACCATCACAGTGACAGGGCGGACGCTGCACGACGAGGCAAAGGATGCGGTCGAGACTCCCGGACAACCGGTCATTCGCATGTGGGCGGATCCTCTGAAACCAACGGGCGGTCTGGTGATCCTCAAAGGAAACCTCGCTCCTGAGGGCTGCGTGATCAAGGTCGCGGGTCACGAGAGACTGTTCCATCAGGGGCCAGCGCGCGTGTTCGATTCGGAAGATCTCTGCTTTGCGGCGATCCAGGCAGGAAAGATCAACCCCTCCGATGTTCTGGTGATCCGTTATGAGGGACCGAAGGGCGGCCCGGGCATGCGCGAGATGCTGGCGGTTACCGCGGCGATTAAGGGCATTCCGGAGTTGTCAGAAACGGTGGCTCTGCTGACCGACGGACGCTTCTCGGGCGCAACGCGTGGGCTGATGGCGGGGCATGTCGCGCCAGAGGCGTACCTGGGCGGAGCGATCGCCGCGGTACACGAGGGCGACACGATCACCTTTGACATACCGAAGCGGGAGCTGCGGCTTGAGGTTCCCGCCGATGAGATTGCGCGAAGGCTGGCTGGCTGGGTGCCCCCTGAGCCCCGGTACAAGCGCGGCGTGTTTGCCAAGTATGCAGCGGGCGTGTCCTCCGCCAGCTTCGGTGCCGTGACCACCTAAGTGAGTACGTAACAGATTGAGTTGCAAAGCACTGCTAGGAGATGATGATGGCGACGCGAACCGCTGCACCAACACTGACCGGAGCCGAGATCCTGTGGGCCACGCTGGACGGCGAAGGCGTGACGACTGTCTTCGGGTACCCCGGAGGCGCGATCCTGCCGATCTATGACGCGCTGCGTAAGTTTCCTTCGATTCACCATGTGCTGGTGCGCCATGAGCAGGGAGCCTCCCACATGGCGGATGGCTATGCACGCGCGAGCGGGCGGGTCGGTGTGTGCATGGCGACCTCCGGTCCTGGCGCAACGAACCTGGTGACCGGGCTGGCGACGGCGATGCTGGATTCAATTCCACTGGTGGCGATTACGGGACAGGTGTCGTCGAAGGTGCTGGGCTCGGATGCGTTTCAGGAGGTCGACATTACGGGCATTACGCTGCCGATTACCAAGCATAATTTTCTGGTGACGCGCGCCGAAGAGATCGCGCCTGCGGTGCGGCGAGCGTTTCAGATCGCGCAATCGGGGCGGCCCGGGCCGGTGCTGGTGGATATCACCAAGGATGCACAGCAAGGCACGACGATCTTTGACTTCGAGATGTGCAAGCCGCGGCCGGCGCGGCCACATCCCATGCTGCGCGCGGAGTCGGCATCCTTCAAGCAATCCGTGGAGCTGATTCTCGCGGCGAAGAAGCCGGTGATCCTGGCTGGGCACGGCATTACGCAATCGGGTGCTGAGGCGGAGGTGCTGGCGTTTGCGGAGGCACGGCAGATTCCCATCGCGACCACGCTGTTAGGGTTGGGATCGATCCCGGCCGGGCATCCTCTGTCGCTCGGCATGATGGGCATGCATGGTGAGAGCTGGGTGAACAATGCGATCCAGCAGTCGGATCTGCTGCTCGCATTCGGGATGCGCTTTGATGATCGCGTGACGGGTAATCTCGCAAGCTATGCGCCTAATGCAAAGAAGATTCATATCGAGATCGACCCGAGCGAGATCAACAAGAACGTGAAGGTCGATGTCGCGTTGATCGGCGATCTCAAGGCGACGCTGGACTTGCTGCTGCCGCAACTGCCGAAGAACGCGGATGCGAGCTGGCTGAAAGAGATCAATGCGAGCAAGGGAACGGCGGCAGTGCGGGACATCATCAACCTGCCGGACAACGGCCATCTTTACGCCGCGCATGTGATCCATGACATCTGGCGCGAGGCACAGGCTGCCGGCCGTGAACAGGACACCATCATCGTTACAGATGTGGGCCAGCACCAGATGTGGGAGGCACAGTACTTCAAGCACGAGGCCCCGCGATCGCTGGTGACCTCGGGCGGCCTGGGAACGATGGGGTTTGCGCTCCCGGCGGCGATCGGGGCGAAGTCTGCCTGTCCGCAGAAGGATGTATGGGTGATCGCGGGCGATGGCGGCTTCCAGATGACAGCAGCGGAGCTGTCGACGATCGCGCAGGAGGGCCTGGCCATCAACATCGCCGTCATCAATAACGGCTTCCTCGGCATGGTGCGCCAATGGCAGGAGACGTTTTACGACAAGAACTATTCGGCATCACCGATCCTGTCTCCGGATTTTGTGAAGCTCGCCGGTGCGCACGGGATTGATGGTGCCACCGTATCGACACGCAAGGAGGTGACGCCCACGGTGACGCATGCGCGGACGAGCGGCAAGGCGTTTCTGATCAACTTCCACGTGGAGAAGGAGGACGCGGTGTACCCCATGATCGCGCCGGGTGCGGCGTTGCACGAGATGGTTCGCCGGCCGCATGTGGATCCGCTGCTCGAGACCGCGGAGGACGATTGATGCGGTCGTTCCCGGTATCACGTCTGCCGGCAAGGCTGGACTGCGGACTTCTGCGCAGAGGCAGTGCTCTGCTGCCCGTGCTCGCCTCCGCATGGATGTTTTCGCAGACGCCGTCACAGCCATCGCAGGCTGCGCACAAGATCAGGATTCGCGTTGTGAACGCGCAGACGAACAAGCCAGTGACCAACGAGCGGCTTAATGTGAGCCTGCATACCGACCAGGTCGGCTTCACCGTTATGGCCACGGATAAAAACGGAACGATCCTGGTCGATACGGGTGAGGCCACGATCGTGCACATCCTCGCGAACTTCTATGCGGACTGCCGATCGCGGGGTGAGCTCTACACTAACTACGCGCTGGCGACCATCTGGTCGACGGGCATCACCACAGGGAATCTCTGCAGCAGTGCTCATCCTGCGCCGAAGCCGGGTGACCTCGTGCTGTTCGTCATTCCGAAGACGTATATCCCGACGATGGGACAGCCGCCTGCGTCGTCTTTTCCGCACTCAGACGAGAATCCGAACCTGCACTGAAAGGCGATATGCTTCATACCTTCGTAGCTCTTGTGGAAGACAAGCCCGGCGTTCTGACGCGGGTCGCTTCCCTGTTCCGCCGCTTGAACATCAATATCGTTTCGCTTACGGTGGGCGAAAGTGAGCGGACGGATACATCGCGCATGACCATTGTGTGCGAGGCGCCGGAGCATGCGGCGCACCGCATTCGGGCGTCGCTCTACAAGCTCGAGATCACAGTGGACGTGGACGAGGTTGGCCGTAGCGAGGCGGTCATCCGCGAGCTCTGCCTCATCAAAGTGGCGGCCGGTCCGAACTCCCCGCACGGGCAGCAGTCGCGATCACAGATCTTTGAGCTCGCCACGGTGTTCCGTGCGCGCGTGGTTGATCTCGCACCGGAGTCGATCATGCTGGAGATGACGGGGGCCGCCTCAAAGATTGAGGGGCTGATTCAGGTGTTGCGCGAGAGCAGCTTCGAGATCCTTGAGGTCTCGCGTACGGGCCGCATGGCGATGCGACGGGGACACCACACCAGCCGGGTTCTGAAGGCACTGGGAACGCCAGGGTCGCAGCCCTTCAGTGCCGGCGATGTTCCGGATGAAGCAGACTACGCGCTGAAACCCGATGCGGATGAGTTCCTCGAGAACCAGTTTCCTGAGGTCCATGAAGAGGAGCAGTAGACGGATCGGTCTCCTCATGGTGCTCAGCTTGCAGCACTGATTGCTCAGACTTGCGCGATCTCGCGGCTCTTCCGCCGTGCGTCGTGTAACCACGTAAACCCGAACACAACTGCACGTACGAAAGGCAGAAGGATACGCAATGGCAAAGACATACCACGATCAGGACGCAGACCTTTCACTTATTCAGGCAAAGAAGGTCGCCATCATCGGCTATGGCTCACAGGGTCACGCCCATGCCCTTAACCTCAAGGACTCCGGCGTTGACGTAAAGGTCGGGCTCCGCGAGAGCTCTGCCGGCGTGGCGAAGGCGAAGTCCGTCGGGCTCGATGTGCTGCCGGTCGCAGAGGCGGCGGCGTGGGCGGACGTGATCATGATGCTGGTGCCGGATCAGACGGCAGCAAAGGTCTACCAGGAGATCGAGACCGGGTTGTCGGCGAAGGCGGCGGACGGCTCCGGGAAGACGCTGATGTTCGCGCATGGCTTCAACATTCGCTTCCGGACGATCACGCCGCCGGCCGGCGTGGATGTATCTCTGGTTGCGCCCAAGGCGCCGGGGCATCGGGTTCGAGAGGTCTTCACCGAGGGTGGCGGCGTTCCGGCGCTGGTCGCGGTGGAACAGGACGCCAGCGGCAAGGCGATGGCTCTGGCGCTCTCGTATGCCAAGGGCATTGGCTGCACGCGAGCGGGCGTGCTCGAGACGACCTTCACCGAAGAGACCGAAACCGATCTATTTGGCGAGCAGGCTGTGCTCTGCGGCGGGACTGCCGCGCTGGTAAAGGCCGGTTTTGAGGTACTGACCGAGGCGGGGTACCAGCCGGAGCTCGCCTACTTCGAGGTGTTGCACGAGCTGAAGCTGATCGTCGACCTGATGTATCGCGGCGGCCTGGAGTACATGCGCTATTCGATCTCCGATACCGCCGAATGGGGCGATTACGTGGCGGGACCGCGTATTGTGACACCTGCCGTGAAGGACGCCATGAAGGCCCTGCTCTCGGACATTCGTGACGGCTCGTTTGCCAAGCGTTTCATTGAAGATCAGAACAGCGGCCGCAAGGAATTCGAGAACTTTCGCGCCCAGGACCGCGAGCACCCGATTGAGAAGGTCGGCGCGGATCTTCGGAAGGCGATGCCGTTCCTCGATCCCGTCGTGGTCAAGGATGGTTCTGTCCAGAAAGCGTAAGGGCGGTCGAGATTCGGGGGCTATGCTGACTTGTCCCGGGAACTCTCTTCGAGGGTGGCGCGTAGAAGCATCTTAGAAGCATGCGAATCGCCCACCTCCTCGTAACGGGTCTTGTGATGACAGGCGTTGTTTCCGCGCAGACTCCACCCAGTCCAACGACCTTGGCCCAACTACGGGATCGATACCGGCCGCTGCTGCTGTTTGCGGCTCGGCCGGACGATCCGTCGTTGTTGGCGCAGATAACCCGGCTGAAGAGTGTGGCGTCCGGTCTGGCGGAACGAGATGTACTCGTCCTCGCCATTCCCTACAAGGATCCCTCGCCAACGGAGGTAAGTCTGAGCGCGGGGGATGCGCTCGCCGCGCGGCGGAGCTTCCATGTTGCCCCTGAAGATTTCACAGCTATTTTGCTGGGGAAAGACGGCGGGGAGAAACTCCGATCGAGGAAGCCTATATCCTTTGAGAAGCTGAGAGACACGATCGACTCCATGCCGATGCGGAAGCAGGAGAGGAAAGGCACGGCCACAGACTGACTGCTATGAGTGAGTATTCCCTTCAGACATCGCGCGCAACCGAAGCTCCGGCTGAGCCTTACCTCCTGGCGGCAACCCCTGAGACGCGCTCCTCTCCGGAGCGGATTGTGGAGGCGCTGCGATCAGTCGTGCAGCTGCAAGGGTTGAGCGACGCGGAGTTCCTGTGGCTGGCCGAACACGGTGCGGAACGCCGCGGAGAGCGTGGTGCCATGGTGTTCCGGGAAGGTGAGCCCTCCTGCCATCTGAACTTCATTCTGGAAGGCGAGATTCACGTGCGACGCAGGCACTCTGGCCCAATCGCGCTGTTTATTGGGCGGGCTGGACAGATGACCGGGAAGCTTCCGTTCTCGCGCATGAAGGGCTACGGCGGCGACGGCTACACGATTGGGCCGATCTGGGTGTTGGATGTGCACCAGGATCTCTTTGCAGAGATGCTGACGGCAATCCCCTCGATGGCACAGCGCTGCGTCTCTGTTCTTCTGGACCGCGTACGTGAGGTCACACGCATGGAGCAGCAGGCCGAGAAGCTTTCGGCGCTTGGCAAGCTCGCGGCAAATCTGGCGCACGAGCTAAATAATCCTGCGTCCGCCGCGCAGCGCTCCGCGGATCGGCTCTTCAACGATCTCCGCGAGTATCGCGAACAGAGCTTCGAGCTTGGGGCGCTCAGTGCAAACGCGCTGGAAACACCGGAGATCAGGGCGTGGTTCGAGCGCATGCGTCAACGCATCAGCGCCTACGCGCCGCATCGAAACGTGAACATCAGCTCACTGGATCTGAGCGAGCGGGAGGATCAGATGATCCGCTGGCTGGAGCGATACGGGGTCGAAAGTGCGTGGTCCGTCGCACCCGCGCTCGCAGAAAGCGCGATCGGCTTCGATCAACTGGATGAGCTCGTCACGCTCACGCCGTCGCCCGTGCTTCCCAAGCTGCTTACCCTGCTCAGCAATTCTCTTCGCATTGAGGGCATGTCCGAGACGATTGTGAACTCGACGAGCAGGATCTTCGACCTGATCAGTGCGATCAAGGATTACTCCTACATGGATCAGGCGCCGGTTCAGGAAGTCGACCTGGCGCAATCGCTCTCGACGACGCTGATCATGTTCCAGTCCCGCATGCGCGCGGTCGTGGTCGAGTCAGAGTTCGACCCCTCACTTCCCCTCATCAGCGCCTATGGCAGTGAGCTGAGCCAGGTGTGGACGGTCTTGATTGAGAACGCGCTTGATGCGATGCGCGATGAAGGAAGCTTGCGGCTTGTGACGCGCCTCACTGGCCAGATGGCCACTATCGAGATCATCGATAGCGGCATCGGCATAGACCCTGCCATTCAGTCGAGGATCTTTGAGCCGTTTTACACCACCAAACCGCCAGGCAGCGGTCTCGGTCTGGGTCTGGATACCGCGATGCGCATCGTCAGCCGGCACTCCGGCCTGCTTACGGTGGAATCAGAACCCGGCCGCACCTGCTTCAAGGTACGGCTTCCCCTGGACCAGGCGGAGGCCTATTAGAGCCCGGATCAGCTGGTAACTTCTACGCCGCGCCAGAAGGCGATGTGGTGTTTGACCGTGTGCGCTGCAGGTTTCGGATCGGGGTAGTACCAGGCGGCATCAGGATTTTCCTGCCCGTCGACCAGCAACGTGTAATACCGGGCCTGCCCCTTCCACGGGCAATTTGATGTAGTGGAACTGGGTCGGAGAAACTCACGTTTGACGGTCTCTTCCGGGAAGTAGATATTGCCTTCGATCGTCTCGAAGGTCTCGCTCTCAGCGATCGTATGTCCGTTCCAAACTGCCTTTGCCATAGATAATCCGTCTCTTTGCTAAGACTTGCAGGCTGGACCTCAGATGATACCTGAGGTTCTCAGGGTGCGGGCCTTCCTGCGCCTTCGCCAGCGTATTTGTAACAGACTTGATGTACGAAGGAAAGCCGCCGCACCCATGGAAGGGCCGAGCACTGGCGCTTCCACACCTGCTGGTTTCCGCTCAGGCTACGTTTGAAGCAAGCGGCCGGGTCGTCTCCGGGTCGGGAAGTTCCGGTTCCCCCTGGACAGGTTCGCCGATCTTCTCGATAAAGGTGCACTTGACGCCGCCCGGCTCCTCGGCTTCCTCAGGCGAACCTTTCTTCTTGCGCCGCTTTGGCATGTCTTCGTGGTTGTTGGGGCAGATCAGGAAGACACCTTCCTTGTTGGACACCTCGAGGATGTAGGGGTTCCTGCAGTCCGGGCAGACCTGGTTCACCAGCTTATGGTTGGAAGCGAAGTCGCACTTAGGATAGTTGACGCACCCATAGAAGGTGTCGCCCCGCTTGGTCTTGCGCACGGCGATGTCGCCGCCATCCTTCGGGCACTTTACATCGAGCAGGTCCTGCTTGATGTACTTGCACTTGGGGTAACCGGAGCAGCTGATGAACTCACCATACTGCCCGTTACGTAGAAGCAGCGGCCGGCTGCACTTGGGGCAGGGCTCCTCCAGCTGAACCGGAGGCTTCTGCTGAACCTTCTGCGTGAGCTTGCGGATGGTCTTGCACGGCGGATCTTCGTTGTAGCCAGGGCACGCCATGAACGGACCCCAGGGACCGTTTCGCAGGACCATGACACGGCCACAGTTGTCGCAGAACTCCTCTTCTGCCTCAGCATTCTGCGCCTCGGGTGAGGTGAGATCCGGCTTGGCCGAGAAGTTCTCTTTGGTGAAGTCGCAGCTGAAAGTTTCGACGGAGACCTTTTTGCCGTGCCCGACGGCCTTTTTGAGTTCACGCTCGAGCTCGACCTTGTCATTCACCTCCCTGGCGTACTCGGTCACTGTGTCGGTGACAGCCTTGACCGTCATGGGGAAGGTGAAGGCTGCCGTGATCTTCTTGACCGTCGCCTTCGGATCTTTTTTCAAGGAGCCCAGCGCCACGTTCATCGGCTTGGCTTTGGAGAAGTTGCTGCACGCATAGAAGCTGCCGAACTTGCCCCATTTCAGAATGAGCGGGCTGCCGCAGTTGTCACAGAGCTCGGTCGTCGTATGCTCCATGCGCTTGACGTCTTCCATCTGCTTCTCGGCAACCTTGAGTTCCTTCTCAAAGTGGTCGTAGAAGCCGCCCAGCAGGCTCTGCCATTTCTCATCGCCTTCTTCAACGGCGTCGAGTTCGCCTTCGAGCCGCGCCGTGTACTGCAGATCAAAGATGTAGGGGAAGTTCTTGACCAGCAGATCGGTGACGACCATGCCGATCTCGGTCGGAATCAGCTTGGCGCCGATCTTCTTGACGTAGTCGCGCTCCTGAATGGTGTTGATGATGGAGGCGTAGGTCGATGGGCGGCCGATGCCTTTCTCTTCGAGCGTCTTGACCAGACTGGCTTCGTTGAAGCGCGGCGGCGGCTCGGTGTACTTCTGCTGCGGGTCGAGGGCGTCGAGCCCCAACGTCTGTCCCTGAGCAAGATTCGGCAGCCGTCGCTCCTCGTCCGCCTCCTCATCCTCTGTCTTCGCTGTTCCGGCATCGCTGGCCTGTGCTGCCAGCCGGCTATCTTCCGCCTCGGCATCGCGCCCCGCCTTGAGCTTGGCGGCTGCCCGATTCCGCTTGTCTGTCTCCTGAAACTTCAGAAATCCATCGAACTTCAGGATGCTGCCGCTTACGCGAAAATCGTAGACATGGCTCGCCTTTGCGGCGATATCGACCGTCGTCTGATCGAAGATCGCTGGCATCATCTGGCTTTCGACGAACCGCTGCCAGATCATCCGATACAGCCGATACTGCTCGTCGGAGAGATACTTGCGGATCTCGTCCGGCAAAAACTCAACGTGCGTTGGCCGGATAGCTTCGTGCGCGTCCTGCGCATCCTTCTTGCTCTTGTAGGTGTTTTCCTTTGCCGGCAGATACTCCTTACCGAGCTTGCTTTCGATGTACTCCCGCACTTCCACCACGGCATCAGGGCTTACCCGCGTGGAATCGGTACGCATGTAGGTAATCAGGCCGACCGTGCCTTCGTTTCCAATCTCAATGCCTTCATAGAGCCGCTGCGCAACGCCCATCGTGCGACGTACGTTGAAGCCAAGACGGCCCGCCGCATCCTGCTGCAGCTTGCTGGTGGTGTAAGGAGCCGCCGGGTTGCGCTTCCGCTCCTTGCGTTCCACGCCGCGAACACTCCAGGTCGCCTTCTCGAGCTCGGCGATCGCTTCCTCCACCGCTTCCTTGTCCGGCAGAGCGTTGGCGAGAAACTGGTCCTTGCCGGCCTCGTCCTGGCCGTTCGCCACCCGGATCGGCTTTCCTTCCACACCAATCAGCCGCGCTGTGAAGGTTTGACCGCTCTTCTCTGGAAGCAGCTGCGCGTCCACCGTCCAATACTCCACCGGGTTGAACGCATTGATCTCACGTTCGCGTTCGACGATCAGGCGCAGCGCGACCGTCTGCACCCGGCCTGCGCTCAGACCGCGGCGAACCTTGTCCCACAACAGCGGGCTGATCTGGTAGCCGACGAGGCGATCGAGCACACGCCGCGTCTGCTGGGCGTCAACCAGATTCTCATCCACTTCGCGAGCATTGAGGAAGGCGGCCTTCACGGCCTTCGGCGTGATCTCATTGAAGGTAACGCGCTGGACCTTGGTGTTGCCCTTGACCGAGGGCAAGAGCTGAAATTTAAGGTGAGCCGCGATTGCCTCGCCTTCGCGGTCAGGATCGGGTGCCAGGAAGACAGCGTCAGCCTTTGAGGCTAGCTTCTTGAGACGATCAACCAGCTTCTCCTTGCCGGGCGAGACGATGAGGGTTGGCTCGAAGGTGCGCTTGCGCAGCTCCACGCCAATGTCGTTCTTGGGCAGGTCCATGATGTGGCCCAGCGAGGCCTCCACCACATACTCACTGCCGAGATATTTATTGATCGTCTTTGCCTTCGCCGGCGACTCTACGATCACGAGAGATTTACTCATGCATCCCTTTCCCATCCACAACCACTGGTGCGCTGCGCCAGCACTGATCCCGCCCACCAAGCTCCGGGACCTGACCCCTGCGAACCTAACACGCTCTGCCGGAGCGAAGTCAATGCGCCGCTTGCTCCAGACCACCGTCGAAC
Organism: uncultured Acidobacteriaceae bacterium; assembly: GCA_964242875.1. GTDB lineage: Bacteria > Acidobacteriota > Terriglobia > Terriglobales > Acidobacteriaceae > Edaphobacter. Next base: position 11,557 of record CAXTCB010000011.1, on the reverse strand, counting down.
ACTTCGCAAGTGCTTCAATAGACGGACTCTGCGAGGATTTGTCATGATCCGCGTCACGGGTACCATTTCCGTGCGCCTCTTACGGTCGCGGCTCGAGTTCGTCACATCGTTCGCAGATAGTTCTTGCCCGGCATCTGTCGCACGTGGCCTGACAACTCCAGCTCAAAAAGGGCAGTAAAGATCTCAGGCGACTCCAGCCTGCCCTCAAGGCGTTCCATCAGTTCGTCAAGTTGCAGCGATTCATCCTGGCGGAGGTGCTCGAGCACGGCGCGCTCCGCGTCCGGAAGATCGGCACTGCTGAATAGGGATGCGGCGCCGGAGCGATTGGATTCACCGCCCTGTTCGAGCTCGTCTTCGAGCGCCAGGCGAACCTGGCTCGGCAGGTCCTCCCACACATCCTCCCATGTGGCCGTGAGCTTGGCACCTTGTTTGATAAGCGTGTTTGGGCCCCAGGCGTTCTTATTCGTCACGTTGCCCGGCACGGCGTACACGTCGCGGTTCTGTTCCATCGCACACCGCGCGGTCACGCGTGTGCCGGAGTGCTCGCCGGCCTCGATCACCAGCACACCGACGCTGAGCCCGCTGATGATGCGATTGCGGATAGGAAAGTTCTGCGGCGCCGGAAAGGTGCCGAGAGGAAACTCGCTGACGATTGTGCCGCCGTTCGCCACGATCTCCTCAGCCAGTCGCTTGTTCTCTTTGGGATAGATCACGTCGATGCTTGTTCCCCAGACGGCGACCGTTTTGCCGTCGCGCGTCGCAAGCGCTCCCTTGTGCGCCGCGGTATCCACACCGCGGGCCATGCCGCTGAAGATGACGAGACCACGCGCCGCAAGATCGCGGCTGAGCACCTCCGCCATGCCGGCACCGTACGGCGAGGGATGCCGCGTGCCGACCACACCAATGCCCGGTCGATCGAGCAGGTGCGCATTGCCCCGCACCCAAAGCACCGGTGGCGGGTCATAGATATTTCGCAGCGAGTCCGGGTACAGCGGGTCGTCCAGCGTGAGGATCCGGCCGCCAGTCTCCTCCACGCGACGAAGCTCCTCCTCGGCAGCCCGCAGCGCGCGGCCGTCAAAGCAGAACTGCGCGGCGGCCGCTGGCATGCCGGAACCCTCCAGCTCGGTCAGCGAAGCGGAGAGCATGCGCTCCGCTCCACCCAGGCGAGTCACCGCCCGGACCGTGCGAATGGCTCCCATGCCTGGGGTCAGAATCATGCCGAGCCACGCCATCCGCACCTGCTGCCCCTCAACCTGCTCTCGCTCTGAAACCGATAACTTCACGACACCTCTCCCCCCCGGCCACCACCTTTGACCGGCATGAACATGCAAAACCCTGCACTCACCTGAACCTAGGGTCGGCATCGGTTCATGTCAATCACCTGTAGGCTCCCACCTCTGTGGCAGACGGCTCGCCGTCGGGTGAGTCGGGCAGTACAGGAATGAATCAGATAAGAGGAGTCTCTGTGTTCAAGCCGTCCGCCAAACTTCGCGTTGCCGCCATCAACTTCCTCAACCCAGCGCCCCTGATGTGGGACTTCGAGCACGCGCCTCGTGCTAGGAAGCTGAGCGAGCAATACGACCTGCATTACACAGCGCCTGCCGCCTGTGCGGCCGAGCTGCTCTGCGGCAGCGCTGACCTAGGTCTCATTCCTGTTGCCGCGCTCACACCGGAGCTCTGCATCGTTCCGGGCTGCACCATTGCGTCGCTGCGATCGGTACGGTCTATCCTTCTGCTCGTCCGCCAGAACGCCGCGTCAAGTCTTGCAAAGGTGCGCTCTATCGCCGCGGACACTGCGTCCCGCTCCTCCGTTGCCTACGCGCAGGTGCTGTTTCGACACTTTCTGAAGACCTCGCCCGTCTTCCTGGAGCATGCCGCCGACCCGCTTGCCATGCTCTCGCAGGCCGATGCCGCCCTGATCATCGGCGACCCGGCCCTGCTTGCGCGGGAGCGTTGCGCGGAGATTGAAGCCGCCGTCGGCCCGTGTCTCTGGATCGATCTGGCGGAGCAATGGCACAGTCAAACCGGTCTGCCCTGGGTCGCCGCCGTGTGGGCTGTCCGGCCCGGTGCACTTGCGCAGAGCGCTGTCTCCGGTGCGCAGCTCACACAGGATCTGCAAGCCTCGCGCGACGCCGGTCTCGCCCACATCGACGACCTCGTCGAGGAGTGGGCACCACGCATCAGGATCCCGGCGAAGACCATCCGGGCCTACCTGACGGAGAACATCCACTACGATCTCGATCCGGCGTGCCGGGAGTCGATCGGCCTGTTCCGAAGACTTGCTGCCGAAGTCGATGTTCTTCCGCCGCTGGCCGAACCAAGCTTTCTGTAACACTGCTTCGCGATAGCCCGATCAAAGTTCCCCTGGAATCCGCGACTTCCGCCTCCTCGAACGCGTCTGAACAGCCATGACCGTGCAGCATCTTGCCAGCTTGCCATTCCTTTTCTCCTCCGCCCGGCCCCTCCTGTCCGGCGGTGTGTCGTCCTTGGCAAGCATGGTTCCGCACGCGCTGCCGTCCACGCTGCTGGCGGCCGCCAGCCAGCATGGCAATCGTGTGCTGCACCTGGTGCTGTCGTTTGGCCTTGTCGGATTTTTCCTGGTGTCGATCGTCGATTCTTCGTTTGTGCCGCTGCCAATACCCGGCATCAGTGATCTCATGATCATCTTCTTCGCGGCGCAGCATACCAACCTTATCCTGCTGGTGGGTGTTGCTACTGCCGGCTCAGCCCTGGGCGGTTATCTCAGCTTCCAGGTCGGGCAGAAGGGCGGCATGCAGTTCCTGGAGAAGCACGTGCCGGAGCGCATCTTCAAGCGCGTCTGCGGCTGGATGGAGCACCACGCGGTTCTTTCCGTTGCGCTTCCCGCTATCCTGCCGCCGCCCATGCCGCTTTCGCCGTTTGTGCTGGCTGCGGGCGCGCTCAAGATGTCACAGCGAACCTTCATGGTCGCGTTCACGGCCAGCCGCTTTGTCCGTCATCTCATCGCCGCTGCGGCCGGCGTGTACTACGGCAAGCAGGTGCTGCAGCTTTGGAATCGTTTCTCTGACAAATGGGCGACCACCATCCTGATTGTCTTCTGGGCGTTCCTGCTCGTCTTTGTCGGCATCGCCTTCTGGCGGCTGTATCACACGTCCAGAAGTGTCCATGGCTCCGCAAAGAAGAGCGGCGCCCAGACCGCGACCGCCAGCTAGAACTCCCAGCGCAACAGCGTGGCTCCCACGGTGAACCCGGCGCCAACGCTCGCCAGCAACACCAGATCGCCCTTCTTCAGCCGGTTCTCTTCAAGCGCCGTTCCCATGGCCAGCGGAATCGTTGCCGCCGTTGTGTTTCCGTAGCGATCGATGTTGATCACAACCCGGCTCTCCGGCATGCCCAGTCTCTCAGCAGTCGAGAGGATGATGCGCTTATTCGCCTGATGCGGGATGAAGCAGCTGAGATCGCTTCCCGTGACGCCGTTCCGCGCCAGCACACGCTCGGACGCTTCGGCCATCTTCCGCACGGCAAACTTGTACACCGCCTGGCCATCCTGATGGACATAGTGCAGCTTGTTCGCGATCGTCTCCGCGGATGCAGGATGCAGACTTCCACCGCCGGGCATATTCAGCGAGGCGACGCCCGAGCCATCCACCTCGTGCCAGTAATCGATCAGACCAATCTCGTCCTCGGCACAGGGTTCGAGCAGCACCGCTCCAGCCCCATCCCCGAAGATCACGCAGGTGGTGCGATCGGTGTAGTCAATGATGGAGCTCATGATGTCCGCGCCGATCACCAGCACGGCCTTGTGCATCCCGCTCTCGATCAGCTTGGCGCCCACCTGCAGCGCGTATGGAAATCCGGAACAGGCGGCCGAAAGGTCAAAGCCCCAGGCGTGCTTTGCGCCCAGCTTGTCCTGCACCAGGCATGCGACGGCTGGAAACATCATGTCCGGCGTGACCGTGGCGACAATGATGACCTCGATCTCCGAGGCATCCATGCCCCGCGCGGCCAGGCATTGACGAGCGGCTTCTGTCGCCAGGTCGCTGGTGCCCACACCCTTTTCGACAATGTGCCGCTCGCGGATCCCGGTCCGTTCGATGATCCATTCGTTGTTGGTCGCCACCATCTTTTCGAGGTCCGCGTTCGTCAACAGCTTGGGTGGAACATAGGTGCCCACAGAGGAGATCTTCGCTCGCACTGGCACCGTCGGACGCAACGTCAAACTCAACCTTCTCACCTCACGAAATCTGGTCCTGCTATCAGAGCTGCAGGAGTACACCAGCAGCCTCTATGGCAACGCAGGTCTCTGCCGCTTGCACAGATTCATTGTCCAACAGAGAGCGCGACACTGTCACTTGATCGCCACGGACTCACCTGTCGCGCGTCAGCGATCCTGCAGACGATACCGCGAGCAAATCCATCAGGGAGTACGTCGGCGTATCGTGAGCGGCGGGGAAGGAAAGCACCGGGCGACCTACTGCGCCCATACTAGCCCGTTACCGTTGCTTCCTTCCGGACCTGGCGGGGTTGGCGGGATTACGTCGCGTAGGGCCCGGCACGGTCTGAGTTTACCATCACCCCCCTGCCCACCACGAGTGCCCGCCTCTCGACCGGCGTCGATGCCGCGAAAGCCGTATGCCCGTCCACGAGGAGTGCTCGCACAAGTCCGCCGCGATCGCGTACGCTGCCTCGATATGCGCGTCTGCTTCCCTGCCGCTCTGCTTTGCCTGCTGCCCTCTGTTGCAACGGCGCAGGTCCTTTCTCAGCCTCCAGAGACACCCCCTCTCTACGACGGCTTCATCACCGCAGTCAGCCCGCAAGGCGTCGATCTCAACGGTGCGCATCTGCGTTTCACGCCGGACTCGGTCGTCCAACGCTCTGCAAACGGCCGCACCGAGTTCACCCGCATCCTCCCCGATCTGTACTTCGGCGAGCCGGCAAAGGTCTTCGGCAAGCTCGACCGGCACACGGATACAGTCACGGTCACATTTCTCATTCTCCCGTCCACCCCTTCGCTGCAGGTCTCAGGCGTCGGCATCATCGACGCCGTGCCGCCCATCGCTGAGGGCGCGCCCGGTCTGGTGCGCGCCGACGGCCGGCTGCTCTCACTCGGTCCGAAGGCGGCCATCGTCTTCACGCCTCCGCTCACGCCGGCGACGCCCTTGCGGACCAATCTCTGGATCAAATATCGCGGCGAGCAGCAGACGGATGGCATCGTCAACGTGCGCGAGGCCGAGATCCGCGAGAACATCGTCGTTGCGTCCGAAGACAAGCTCCGCCAGAAGAACGAATACGATCCCGCCGCGGTTGACCCGGACTCGCATCAGAGCGCCACCAGCAAGCTCTTTCGAGGCGTGCAGCTCAAGCAGATTCCCCCGTGGCCGGACGCGGCCATGCAGCAGCGCGTCCAGCGGATCGGACAGAGCTTGATCCCCGCCTGGCAGCGCGCTCTGCCGGAGAGCGATCCCACGAAGATCCACTTCCGCTTTCAAGTCATCGACGAGAAACACTTCAAAGACGCCGTCACCCTTCCCAACGGCATCATCGTGGTCCCGCATCAGGTGATCGACCGCCTCGAAAACGATACCCAGGTCGCCACGGTGCTTGCGGACAACATCGCGTCCGCGATCGAAAAGCAGGGCTTTCGCGCCATGCCCGCCATGCAGACGATGTCCGCCGCTCAGATCGCCGGCACCGCCGGTGGCCTTCTGGTTCCCGGCCTCGGCGTGGCGACATCCGTCGTGAACTACAGCGTCGTCAAACACCTGCTCACCATGGCAGAGCAGCAGTCCGGCCGCGTCAGCCTGGCGTACCTTCACGATGCCGGATTCGACATAACGCAGGCACCCAGAACCTGGTGGCTGCTTGCGACAAAGCCGTCCAAACCGCTTGCGCAGGCGTCCCTTCCACCGCGCGCCGCAAACCTCTTCGCGGAGCTTGGGCGCAGCTGGCGCACCTCCGAGAGCGCCGGCCCCCGCGCGAATCATCCGCTTGCCGTCGCTCCGCGACCATCACCGTGAATCCCGTCATCATAGGGGATGTGTCCTCACCCGCTCTGCCGTCCGTTCCTGTCGCCTCTTCGGCGAATAACAACGTCACACCGCCGCACTTTCTGGCGGATCTCTACACCTTCAAGTGGCGTGAGCTTAACGGCCGCCTGCCGCTGGTCAGCGCTGCGACGGTTGCCCTTTGTGTCTCCATCGGGATCGCCGTCGGGCATCCCGGTGGAGGTCTCATCTCCGGAGGGGGCGCCTTCACCATCGGCTTTGGGGCCAATCAACGCATCGCGGACTCCCGTCTGCGCCCCATGCTCTTCGCGATCTTCGCCATGGCGTCCGCAACTTTGATCGGAACCGTCGTCGGCCACATCGGCATCACCCTGGTCGTCGCGTCGGCTGCCTCTGCCGCCATCTATGGGCTGCTCACCATTCGCGATGCCGGTCTCGCCTGGGTCGGTCAGCAGGCCTCGGTTGCGCTCTTTGTCGCATCCGCCTATCCCAGTGCACCGCGCCCGGCGCTCATCCGTGCGGGTCTTATCCTGCTTGGCGGATCGGTTCAGCTCCTCTTTACGAGCCTTGGCCTGCGCCTTCTGCCGGAGCTGCGCAAGGATCTGCTCAGCCTGCCGCGATCCCTCTACACCACCGTCTACGCGCAACGGCGAGAGCTTCTCCATCGTCTGCACGAGCTCCAAAAGGCGCTGCCGGCACCCGATCGCACCACTGCCATCATCTACGCCACGCGCCTGCTGATCACCGTCACGCTTGCCTCCGAGCTCTACCGCAGGATGGGCCTGCAATCGGGCTACTGGGTTCCCATGACCGCTCTTCTGGTTCAGAAGCCAGCCTTCTTTGAGACGCTCACCCGCGCGCTCGCCCGCGTCTCGGGAACACTCGTCGGCGCTACGCTCGCGACGCTCATTGCCGCGCATCTGCATCCCACGCCCTGGGTTCTTGCCTTCTTGGTGACTCTCTTCGCCTTTGGCTGCTATGCGCTTAATAGCGTCAACTATGCCCTGTTTACGCTGTCCATGACCTCCTACATCGTCTTTCTGCTCTCGCTCAACCAGCTGCCCGGACCGGAGATCGCGCATCGCCGCTTCTGGTGTACCGCCGCCGGCGCCGCGATTGCCCTGCTCATTCACCTGGACGCCCTGCGCCGCCATCGCCGCAGCTCCGTCACGACCTGATCGTCGCCGCTCGGGGCCGCCATCCGCGTCCAGACGCGCGTCCTTGCTAAACTAGAAGGCTGTGACTCCTCCTGCCACCCTCGCGCCTGAACTCGAACAAACACAGGCGCCGACGCGCCCCAAGGTCGGCTTCGTCTCGCTCGGCTGCCCGAAAAATCTGGTCGACTCCGAAGTCATGATGGGGCTGCTGCATCACAACGGCGCAGAGCTGACTCAGAAAGCGGAAGATGCCGAGATCCTGGTGGTCAACACCTGCTCCTTCATCGACTCGGCCAAGCAGGAGAGCGTCAACACCATCCTTGAAATGGTGCAGCACAAGATCGCGAACGGCGGCAAGGCGCAGCGGCTGATCGTCGCCGGCTGCCTGGTCGAGCGCTACCGCGATGAGATCCGCGCCAACATTCCGGAGGTCGATGCCGTCGTCGGCACCGGCGAGCTCGAAGGCATCCTTGCGGCCGCAGGCCTGACGCCGTCGGGTCACGCGAACACCTCACCGTTCCGGATCCTCACGCCGTCTGACCTCGCGCCGGCAGATCTCGCGCAACCCAGCATCGACAGCCACCTTCAGCACGATCTCTCGATCTTCCCCAGCGGGTCGGCACTGCCCCTGGGTGAGACCACCGTGGCTCATGCTGCGGAACAGCACGACCAGCAAAGTTTGATTGCGCGAGCCGCCTCAGCCGTCAATCAGCACTCCCGACCGCTCGCCGACCCTGAGAACGATCGCGAGATCGCACCCCAGCTGCGCATCGTCGAGTCGCTCGCCGCCACCGGAACCACGCACGGTGAGGCCCCGCTCAATCATCCCGGCAATCACATCGCGCACGTTCCGAATGCAGGGACGACGTCGCGGCCCGAAGGTGATGCCCGCGAGGCCGCCGGCCGCTTCTCCCGCGAGAGCTGGGATGGTGCCACCGCCGCTCTGCCGGACTATCTCTACTCGGACGCAACGCCGCGCATCCTCGCCACGCCGCGCGCCTCGGCCTACATCAAGATCGCTGAGGGCTGCGATCACCCGTGCAGCTTCTGCATCATCCCGCAGCTGCGCGGCAAGTTCCGCTCGCGCCGCATCGGCTCCATTCTGGCTGAGGCGCAGAACCTTATCGCGCAGGGCGTCCGCGAGATCACCCTCATTGGCCAGGACACCACCTGCTTCGGAGAAGATCTCGGCCTCGCCGAAGGTCTGGCCCAGCTACTCGACGCGCTTGCGGTCCTCCCCGGCCTCAAATGGCTGCGCTTCCTCTACACCTATCCCAACAAAGTCACCACGCGTCTGCTCGAGACGATGGCGAAGCACGCCACCATTGCGCCCTACTTCGACGTGCCGCTGCAGCACGCCTCGGCCTCTGTACTCAAGCGCATGAAGCGCGGCGGCAACGCGGAGATCTTCCTCAAGCTCATCGAAAAAGCCCGCCGCATCGTGCCGAACATCGTCATTCGCACCTCCTTCATCGTCGGCTTTCCCGGCGAGACCGAGGAAGACTTCCAGGTGCTCTGTGACTTCGTCCAGGCCGCGCAGATCGATTGGATGGGCGTCTTCACCTACTCAGACGAAGAAGGCGCTAAGGCCTTTGACCTCGACGCTTCGCTCAAGATTCCGCGTCGCACCATTGAGGCACGCCGCCGCAAACTGATGCGGCTCCAGCAGAAGCTCTCCACCCGCGCCAAGCGCGCGTGGGTCGGCCGTCAGCTCGAGGTGCTCGTCGAAGGCCCGTCCGAGGAGACCGATCTGCTGTGGGAGGCACGCACTCTCTTCCACGCACCCGAGATCGACGGCAAGGTCTTCCTCAATGACTTCGGCTCGCACGAGGCGCTGGTTCCCGGCACCTTCTACCGCGCCGAGATTACCGAGTCGCACGACTACGATCTGGTCGCGCGCATCCTCGAGTAGCTCCCGCTCATCCAAGGATTTCGTATGGCGACCAAGACAATCCTCCGCTGCCCCACCTGCAAAGCTCCCGTCGTTCTCGGCTCCGAAGATACCCCCTTCTGCTCCGATCGCTGCCGCCGCGTCGATCTCGGCAAATGGGCCTCAGGCGACTACAAGATCAGCTCTCCCATCCTCGATCCCGACCTGCTCGAAGAACTCGAGCATGCCGAGCAGCAGCGCCACCCCATGCAGGAAGAGAAGAGCCGCTACAAGAACTAACCCGACTCGGCCTCACCCGGCCGGCTCCGTCGTCGGCGGATCTACACTGGACCAGACACCATGGCCCATCAACCTCCACAGGATCTCGGCGCGATCTCCGGCCACAAAACGAGCTGGGCCTGGGCCGTCGGCACCTTCTTCGGCGCTGGTCTGCTCCGCCCGGGGCCCGGCACCTACGGCTCCGTCGCCACGGTCCTACTCTGGTTCGGCGCCGCTCACCTGCTTCACCCCAGCACCTTTTCGCTCGCGGTTGGCACCGGCATCGCCGCCCTCGTCGCCACCCTGATCGGCATCCCCGCCGCTACCATCGTCGCCCGCGAGTCCGGCCGCGAAGACCCCGGCCACGTCGTCATCGACGAAGTCGCCGGCCAGCTCATCGCCCTCATCGCCATCCCCGCGGACTGGCACCACGCCCTGCTTTCCCTCCTGCTCTTCCGCCTCTTCGACATCCTCAAACCGCCCCCGGTACGCCAGCTGGAACGCCTGCCCGCCGGCACCGGCATCATGCTTGACGACGTCGCCGCCGGATTTCTCGCCCTGCTCGTCGCACAGCTGCTCCGTCGTTTCATCGTCTGAAGCTCACTCTTGCCGCACCTCCGCCAGCACATTGCACTTAGCAACCCGCAGGCTTAACCTAGAGCCTTGACGACGCGCTCCCATCTCTCTGCAACATCGCCGCACCTCATCAGTCTGTCGCCGCCCGCGGCCATGCCCGGCGGTGAGGTCTCCGTCGCCGGCACCTCGTTGCACCCCAGCGTCGTCGATCTTCCGCGAGCCACCATCGGCGACCTCGACGCCAGCACCACCCTCAGCCGCAACACGCGCGTCACCATCGAAGTCCCCGACGGCTGTATCTCCGGCGATCTGGTCCTGCACCACGCCGGCGGCGACTCGAACTCCCTCTACCTGCACGTCGCCGTTCCAATGGCCGAGAATCTTCACCCCGTCTCGAACCCCGCGGTCGACGCCGACGGCAACGTCTTCGCCACCGTCTCCGGCCCGCGCGGCCAGCAGGTGCCCGTCTCTGTCTTCCGCATCGAGCGCGACTTCCAGGTGCGTCCCTTCATCCGCGAGCTGCTCAACGCCACGGGCCTTGCCTTCGGCCCTGATGGCTACCTCTACGTCAGCTCGCGCGCCGAAGGTACCGTCTACCGTGCCTCGCCCGATGGCGCTGTCTCTCTCTTCGCCGAGGGCCTCGGCCTCGCCACCGGCCTCGCCTTCGACGCCGAAGGCAATCTCTTCGTCGGCGATCGATCCGGCACCATCTTCAAGATCCCGCACGATCGTGGCGCGCCTCGCACTCACACCGATCGCGAGATCTTCGTCTTCGCCACGCTTGAGCCCTCGATGGCGGCCTACCACCTCTCCTTCAACAGCGACGGCACGCTCTTCGTCTCCGGCCCCACCACCTCGTCCTCGCAGAGTATCCATCGCATCAGCCGCGAAGGTACCGTCTCGCCCTTCTTCAAGGGCCTCGGCCGCGCACAGGGCATGGCCTTCAGCGCGGCAGGCGATCTCTACGTCGCCGCTTCCTATCGCAGTCAGCGCGGTCTCATTCGCATCACGCCCGCGGGCGAAGCATCGCTCGCACTCTCCGGCTCCAATCTCGTCGGCCTCGCCTTTCTTGATGACGGCTGTGCGGCCCTCGCCACGCGCGACGCGCTCTTCCATGTCGACCTCGAAGTCGAGGGCCGGCCGCTGGTCTGAAGCTCCTCTCGTCTAGCTCGCGAACAGATTCCGCTGCAAAAATGCGTTGCGAAACCGGCCCGCCGGATCGTGCGTCTCAGCCAGCGCGCGAAACTCCCCGAGACGGCTGTACCGCGACTGCACCGTCGCTCCGTCCATCGCAAAGACCTTGCCCCAGTGCGGTCGCACGCCGAACGGCTCGAGCTTCGCCTCGATCTTCGGCAGCAGCCGCTCCACCGCCGGCCACTCCGGCCGCCATGTAAAGTGCAGCGCCATCGAGTCCTGCTGGTAGCACTCACTCAGCCATAGATCGTCCGCCGCAATCGCCCGCAGCTCCGTCACAAACAGGGTTGGCGCCATCTCGTCGCGTAGTGCTTCCACCGCCCGCATCGCCGCCATGCCCATCGTGCGCGGCACAAAGTACTCTGCCTGGATCTCCTGCCCGCTGCTCGGTGTGAAGTCCAGACGAAAGTGCGGCAGCCGCTCGTACCACGGCCCCGGCACCCCCATCTGCTCCGTGCTGTGCTCCGCCGGATGATCGAGCAGCGGATGCATCCTGC
>CAXTCB010000010.1:0-51205 GCA_964242875.1 uncultured Acidobacteriaceae bacterium | reverse complement strand
CCGAAGTAGCTGGTCGCAGAGCTGCCGCCCATGGCGAACTCGTGCAAATTGGTCTTGCCGATCAGCACGGCACCGGCACGCCGTAGCTGCTGCACAACAAAAGCGTCCTCGCCAGGTACACGATCATCGAAGACGGCGCTGGCCATCGTCGTGCGTGTGCCGGCGGTGTCAATGTTGTCCTTGATAGCGATCGGGATGCCGTGCAAGGGACCGCGGTAGCGACCGCCGGCTGATTCGGCGTCCAGGGCCGCTGCCTGCCGCAAGGCCGACTCGCGCATCACCGTGATAAACGCATTCAGCTTGGGGTTATACGTATCGATTCGCTGCAGCAACGCTTCCACGAGCGCCGTGGAGGTGGTCTGCCGGCGAGCAACACGTTGGCTTGCCTCGGCGAGTGAGAGGTTCGCGAGCGCTTCCTTCTCCAGAGAGTTTGGCTCGAGTGCCGAGCCCCAGGCCGAGGGAGAGAGTGTGGCTGCCGCGGTGCATGCTGCGCTCTGCAAAAAGCCACGCCGTGTCACTCCCGCATCGATCATGCCTTCCGTTGTATCAGCTTCGTGGAGGGAGGCGACAGATGGTGGATGCGGAAAACGCAGCGAGACCGTATTGTGGACTCTGCGCATGGAGACACTACATGACGCGAAGCAAGGTATCCCAAGCGACTTCGAGCAAAAACAGCATGGCTTATTTTCTTAAACGTGGAACGACGCTGGATCAAAAACAAACCCGAGAGCGCGAGGTGCGCGACACGGTAGAGAGCATCCTGGCAGAGATAGCCTCGCGCGGAGACGCGGCAGTGCGCGAACTCAGCATTCGCTTCGACGGATGGGATCGCGAGAGCTACCGGCTCAGCGAGGCGGAGATCACGCGCTGTCTTGAGTCCCTCACCGCACAGGAGCGCGAGGACATCGCCTTTGCGCAACACCAGGTTCGGCACTTCGCAAAAATCCAGAGAGCGTCGATGGTGGACGTCGAGGTAGAGACTCTGCCGGGTGTGATGCTGGGACACCGGCACATCCCTGTCAACGCGGCGGGATGCTACGTTCCGGGCGGGAAGTATCCGCTGCTCGCGTCGGCGCACATGTCGGTGATTACGGCGAAGGTGGCTGGCGTGCCACGAGTGATTACTTGTGCGCCGCCGTTCCGTGGCGATCTCGCGCCTGCGATTGTGGCGGCACAGGCGATGGCCGGCGCCGATGAGATCTATTGCCTGGGCGGCATACAGGCCGTCGCCGCCATGGCCCTGGGCACGGAGACCATCGCGCCGGTCGACATGCTGGTGGGCCCCGGCAATGCGTTTGTAGCCGAGGCAAAGCGCCAGTTGTTCGGCCGTGTCGGGATTGACCTGTTTGCCGGTCCAACGGAAACTCTGGTCATTGCGGATGAGACGGTTGATGCAGAGATGTGTGCAACGGATCTGCTCGGCCAGGCTGAGCATGGGCCGGACAGCCCTGCGGTGCTGCTGACTACATCGGAGGCATTGGCCCGCGCAACCATGGCCGAGATCGATCGATTGCTCACCGTGCTGCCCACTGCCGAGATCGCCCGGCGAGCCTGGGAGACGCATGGTGAGATCATCGTGGCAGAGTCCGAAGCGGAGATGGTGCAGATTGCGGATGAGATCAGCTCCGAGCATGTGCAGGTGATGACGCGCGACCCTGAGTTCTTTCTGAAGCACATGACGAATTACGGCGCGCTCTTCCTGGGGCCGCGCACGAATGTGGCGTATGGGGACAAGGTGATCGGTACGAATCACACCCTGCCGACGAAGAAGGCGGCCCGTTATACCGGCGGACTTTGGGTTGGCAAGTTCCTGAAGACGTGCACTCACCAACGCATCCTGACCGATGAAGCCTCGACCACCGTGGGGGAGTATTGCTCACGATTGTGCGCGCTCGAGGGCTTTGCCGGTCATGCCGAGCAGGCCAACCTGCGCGTGCGGCGATTTGGACATCGCGATGTGCCGTATGCGGGCAAAGCGGAGCCGCGGACGCAGTCAATGACCGAAGAAGCGGTGCGGTAGCAAGATGCAGCTGCCCCGGACCCCGAGCTTTCGACTGGACGGCAGGCGCGCGTTGGTGACTGGCGCTGGCCGTGGCATCGGCCTGGCTGCGGCGGCGGCTCTGTCGCAGGCGGGCTGCCATGTCACGTTGCTGGCTCGAACGGCGACGGAGATCGAAGCAGCGGTGAAGAACATCCGAGCCGAGGGCGGCGCGGCAGACGCCCTGGTTTGTGACGTGCTCGATCATGACACTGTCGCGACCAGACTCGCCGATCGACCACCGTTCGACGTGCTGGTGAACAACGCGGGCGTGAACCGGCCCATGCCGATGCAGTCGGTGACACAGGCAGACTATGCGGCGGTGATGGACCTGAACGTTCGTGCGGCATTCTTTGTTGCGCAGGCTGTCGCGCGTGGATTAATCGAGGAAGGTCGACCCGGATCGCTGATCCATATCGGATCCCAAATGGGTCACGTGGGTGGGCAGGAGCGGTCACTGTACTGCGCGAGCAAGTGGGCCGTAGAAGGTATGAGCAAAGCCTTCGCGCTTGACCTTGCACCCCTCGGTATCCGGTCCAATACCATTGCGCCCACCTTCATCGAGACCTCCCTGACGAAGGGCTTTCTTGCGGATCCTGTGTTTGCGGAGACCGTCTTGCGGAAGATCAAGCTTGGCCGGCTGGGCACCGTCGAAGACATCATGGGTGCGGTAGTTTACCTGGCGAGCGAGGCCTCGTCGCTGGTCACCGGGACGAGTCTGCTGGTGGATGGTGGATGGACGGCTGACTGATCGAAGACGCATCGAAACCGCTATGATCGAATGGCAGCGGACGCGAGGACCCTATTCAGAATGAGTCAGCAACGCATCCTTACCACGCATGTCGGTTCCCTGCCTCGAAGCCAGAAGGTCACCGACCTCATCTTCGCGCACGAGGGAGGTAAGCCCATCGATCCCGTTGCCTTCAACGCTGTCATGGAGGAAGCGGTGGATGCCTGTGTCGCCCGCCAGGTGGCGACCGGCGTGGATCTGGTCTCTGACGGCGAGATGTCCAAGATCTCCTACGCGACCTACATCAAGGACCGCATCAGCGGCTTCGATGGAGACAGCCCGCGCATCCCGCCCGCCGATCTGGAGGCCTTTCCCACATTTCTGCAGCGACAGGCCGGCAGCGGCGGCACGCCCACCTATCGTCGTCCGCGATGCGTCGGTCCGGTAGCTCCAGTCACACTGGCTCCGCTTGAACAGGACGTTGCTCATCTGCAGCGTGCCATGGCACACCATGCACCTACGGGCGCATTCATGAACGCGGCGTCTCCCGGTGTGATCGCGCTGTTTCAGCCGAATGACTTCTATCCGACGCAAGATGCGTACCTGGAAGCTCTGGCCGAGGCGATGCGGCCGGAGTACGAGGCGATCGTCGCCGCCGGGCTCATCCTGCAGCTGGACAGCCCGGACCTAGGCCTGGGGCGGCACATGATGTACAAGAGCCGCAGTGATGCGGAGTATCTGGTACTCATCGAGCAGCATGTGGCCGTGCTGAACCATGCGCTGCGTAACATCCCGGCCGATCGTGTGCGCATGCACGTGTGCTGGGGCAACTACGAAGGTCCGCATCACTGCGATGTGGAGCTCGGCACCATTCTGCCCACGCTGATGCGGGCCAAACCGCAGGGGCTGTTGTTTGAGACCGCGAACCCGCGTCACCAGCACGACTGGCAGTACTTCCGCGACATGGCTGCGATCGTGCCGGAGAGCAAGGTGCTCATCCCGGGCGTGCTGGACTCGACGACCAACTTTATTGAGCATCCGCGTGTGGTCGCGCAGCGCATTGAGCAGTTCGCTGCGATCGTTGGGCGTGATCGCGTGATCGCGGGGACAGATTGCGGCTTCTCCAGCTTTGCCGGGTACGGCGCAGTGGATCCGGAGATCGTCTTCGCCAAGCTGCAGGCGATGGCCGAGGGTGCGGCGATCGCGAGTGAACACCTGTGGAGGAAGACCGCATGAAGCTGCCATTGAAAGCACGCCTGGCTGGAGGTGAGCTGATCGTGGGTACCTTCGTGAAGACGCCGTCGCCGATGCTGGTCGAGGTGCTGGCGCTCTCAGCGCTCGACTGCCTGTGTCTGGATGCGGAGCATTCGCCGTTCGATCGCGCCGCCATCGACGCCTGCATCTTCGCCGCCCGCGCCGGCGGTATGGACGTCATCGTGCGTGTGCCTTCCGCCGCGCCGGAGCATCTGCTCCATGCTCTCGACTGCGGCGCAACCGGCGTGGTCGTGCCGCATGTCCGATCGGCCGAGGAGGCGCGTGCGGTGGTCAAGGCTTGCCACTACGGCAGGGGTGGCCGCGGCTATGCAGGCTCGTCGCGCGCTGCAGGGTATGCGGCCATGTCCATCTCGCAGCACAAGGCAAACAGCCTCGCACGGACTGTGGTCATTGCGCAGATTGAGGATCCCGAAGCCGTCGAAGCAATTGACGAGATCGCCGCGGTGGAGGGCATCGACGCGCTTTACATCGGCCGCGTCGATCTGACCGTGGCGTACGGCGCAGACAGACTGGACGACCCGCGTGTGGTGACAGCGATGGAGACAGTGTGCGCCGCGGCCAGGCGATACAACCGCCCGGTAGGCATGTATCTTTCCAGCCCGGCAGAGGTCGCGCTGTGGCGCGAACAGGGCGCGACGCTCTTTCTGCTCGGATCGGATCATGCGTTTCTGCTGGCCGGCGCGGCGGAGCTACATCGATCCGTTAGCTCCTCCGGGTAACGTCCTTCGCAGGTGCCGGACGCGCCTCGCCTGAGCCATGAAAGACTAGAGCGGGTGCGGCGACCGTCCGCAGAGACAAGGAGCTACGATCGATGAGTACACCCTTTGGCCCACTGGGCTTTGATGACGTGGTGCGGTACGAGAAGGCACCGGAACGCAGCTCGCTGAGTGACACGGCTGATGTCGTCGATCTGGTAACGGAGATCCTCAAAGCCGTGCGCACCCGAGGCGATTCGGCTGTGCGTGACTACTCCCTTCGCTTCGACAAAGCGGCGCTGGAAAGCTTCGAAATCAACGCTGCTGACCGGCGAGCGGCTGTCGACGCGTTGGATCCGCAAACCCGCGCCGACACGGAGTTCGCCATTGCGAACGTACGCCGCTTCGCTACGGCGCAGCTCGGCACCATCCTGCCGCTCGAGATGGAAGCTCTGCCCGGCCTGCATCTGGGCCATCGCGTCATCCCGATTGAGCGCGTAGGCGCCTACGTTCCTGGCGGTCGGTTTCCGCTGCTCTCGGCCCCCATCATGACCATTGTTCCGGGCAAGGTGGCGGGTTGCGATGAAGTGATCGCGTGCCTGCCGCCCAACGCGCATCCGGCCATGATCGCCGGCTGCCATCTCTCCGGCGCAGACCGCATCTTCCGTATTGGCGGCGCGCAGGCCATTGCGGCAATGGCGTTTGGCACAGAGACGGTGCCGCAGGCGAACAAAATAGTTGGTCCCGGCAACGCCTTTGTGAACGAGGCCAAGCGCCAGGTCTTCGGTCCGGTCGGCATCGATCAGCTGGCCGGACCATCCGAGATCTTCGTCGTCGCGGACAGCACGGGCGATCCCGAACTTATTGCCACAGACATGCTGGCGCAGGCGGAACACGATGTGCGTACGCGCGTCGGCCTCATTACGACGGATGCAGCTCTGGCAGCAGCCACAGCGAAAGAGGTGCTGCGTCAACTGGAGACGCTGGCAACCGGGAAGATTGCCTCCGAGAGCTGGAAGAACTATGGCGAGATCACGGTCTGCAAGGATGAAGCCGCCATGATCCGCTACTCCGATCATGTAGCTGCCGAGCACTTGCAGGTGCACACTGCGGACCCGCATGCCCTCGCCAAGAAGCTGCGGAACTACGGTTCGCTCTTTATTGGACAGAATGCCAGCGTCGTCTACTCGGACAAATGTGTCGGCACCAACCACACACTGCCCACGATGAATGCCGGCCGCTACACCGGAGGCCTGTGGGTCGGCTCGTACGTAAAGATCGCGACCCACCAGTGGCTGGACGACTCTGCGATCGATACGGTCGCTCCGCCCGCGATGCGGCAGAGCGGCAGCGAAGGTTTGGATGGGCATCAGAAGGCCGCGGCCATCCGCTACAACCGCAGGCTGGGCACCTTCGCCGCGCTCACACGTTAGGGCTTGCCTGCCTTGAGATAATGCGCGAGGCTCGAAGGCGCTACACCGCCTCCAGCTCCCGCGCTGGCTGTGAAGCAAAGACCGGCGGCGCCGGATCTTCTGTCCCGCGCACGACAAACAGCACGACCGGTACAGAAGCCGTGTTGCGGAAGGCGTGCTGCACCTGCACCGGCATCGAGAGCGTATCGCCCGCGCCCATCAGCAGCGCATACTCCTCGCCGCCGCTTTGCCAGCTCACCTCAACCGTGCCACTGTGCACGAAGAGCACCTCGACCTCTGCGCGGGCGTGCATCGGGATGTAGGCGCCAGTCTGCAGTGTGAGTCGGCGCAGATTCAGGTCGTGCGGCCACCAGCCGGCAATCGGGCCCGCAGAGAAGCCATCCTGTGTTGGCTGCGGGACGATGACTCCCGCCTCCTCCACACCGTCTCCGGCCAGAGGCGACGCCGGGTTGGCACGCATCTCGTCGGCCCGGACGAGGCACTCCATCAGCTTCGCAACCGGCGGTGTCTTCAGGTGCGCCAGGCTGTTCTCATCCGGCGCTGCCTCCAGCTCCACGTCCTTCAACTCATAACCGCCGCTCGACGTATCAATCAAGCGTCCACCTCTGGCGAGCTTCAGCCCGTGGTCGGCAGCTGCCTCAAAGACAGCGGGAGCCCACGTCACCTTGCCCGGGTCGTCCTGCCCCAGCGGCATCCACAGAAAGCCCTTCCCCTGATCGAGCTTGCTGAAGCCGCGAAACATGTGGATGGGCACAGACGCCACATCGCCCGGGCCAATGTCGAGCGAGCCGTCCTCTTTGTTGGGACCGAAGTGCAGCCGCCACTGTCCGGAGTGCACGACGAACACCTCCGCCGTGTCGTGGCTGTGCTGCGAGTTGATGCAGCCAAACGGCTGCCGCGCGCCGCCGATGTTGAAGCCGTGCTTCTCACGGATATGCACATGCTGGTCCGCACTTTCAGAGACACCCGGGCCGATGATGGTGAAGTTTTCCTTCTCCGTGGAGCCTGGAGTCTTTGTATCGATGAACGCGGTCCTGCACGGAAGAAGGTCAGCGTAGCGAACAAGACGATGGTTCATCGCCTCGGGGTTCCAGGTTTGCGCGGCTTGCGTCATCAAGACAGCTCCTGTCGCGGGCGAGCTGCAGCGTCCCGCAACCCGTCCATTCTAAGACACCGTGCCAGGCTACTGCAGGCATGAGTGTGCTACGGTCTCCGGGATGATCCCGCCTGAACATCAAGGAGTAGCTGGTGGCCCGGACGAGCCTTCGAGCCTGCCGCTGGTGCTTCTGCCTGGAACGCTGTGTGACGACCGGGTGTTTGGCCCTATGCTGACATGCCTGCGTCCCGACTTGCCCGGCTTGATAGCGCAGGTGATCCGATTTGACAGCTGCGACTCCACGACGGCCGCCGCCAACCACATCCTGCAGCATGCCCCGAAACACTTCGCGCTGCTCGGGTTCTCGCTGGGCGGCATCGTCGCGCTGCACGTTGCGGCTAGAGCGCCGGAGCGCGTGCGAGGCATCGCCTTGCTCGATAGCACGACGTCGCCCGTACCAGAGTCGCAGCGCGAAGGCCGTCAGGTGCAGGCCGCGCAGGCGCACCGGATCGGGCTCCGTTCCCACCTGGAACGGCATCTCTGGCCCGTCTACATCGCCGCGACCCGCCAGGGGGATGTTACGTTGCAGGACCAGCTGCATCGGATGGCGGCTTCACTGGGCGCAGAGGCCTATCAACGACAGACCAACCTCGCACTTAACCGGCCGGATGCCCACCCCCTGCTGCGCTCCCTTCGTATGCCGGCGCTGGTCCTGGCCGGCGAGGAAGACCGCATCTGTCCCCCGGAAGGCCAACGTGCCCTGGCCGCCGCCCTCCCGAACGCTACGCTGGCCATGGTGCCGGAGGCGGGACACTTCGCCGTGATGGAAAAGCCGGACGTAGTGGCCGCGCATGTGGCAGCATGGTTCAACACCCTTGCGCGGTGAGGAACTCGCCCAGGATCGTGACGCTTCAGGAGACAATGTGAATCAAAGTTCGAACCAGTCGGCCAGCAAGGATGTCATTGCCGGCGCCGCAGGCAAGCAGGAAACGACGCCGCTTTCAGTCCCCACTCCAGCCATCAAAGACGCGTCCACGAGCGCATCGACCGGCGACGCAGTGCTGCAGGTGGAGCGACGCGATTTCACCGAGCTCGTGCCGGTCGATCGGCCCCGCGTTCAGAGCATGCGCGGCTTTGATCCCATCTACACCGATATCGTCGACTACATCGTCCGCTGCACGCACCGTATCTGGGACGAGCGCGACGTAGGCCTGATCTACACGCACTACACACACAACTGCGTTCTTTATGGAGTGCTGGGAACCATGTACGACCGCGAGTCCATTGTGCGCGAAACCATTCAGCGCATTGCCGAACTCCCAGACCGCCGCGGCATGGCGACCTCGGTCGTCTGGCGTGGCAACGACGTCGACGGCTTCTACACCTCGCACATGACGCACGGCACGGGCCGGCACACCGAATACGGCATGTGGGGCAAGCCCACCGGCCGCAGCTTCGTCACGCGAACCATCGTGGACTGCATGATCCTCGAAAACAAGATCTACCGCGAGTGGGTTGCGCGGGACAACATGGCGCAGCTGCTGCAGTTGGGCATCGACCCACACCCGTATGCCGCAGCCATCGCTCAGAAGAAGTTCGACAGCGGGGAGACAGTGGTCGAGATCTCCGAGAACCGCCGTCTGCTCGGCCAATATCCGCCTGAGACCGATCCGGATCTCTCACTCGCACACACTGAAACAGAGGCTCAGGTGCTGCGCTGGCTCCACCACATCTACAACAAACGCATGTTCGGCAAGATCACGGAAATTTACGCCAGCAACTGCCAGTGGCATGGGCCGCTAATGCGTGAGCTCTACGGCAGCGCGGCTGTTATGCAGCAAACCATGCGTCTGGTAGCGACTCTGCCGGATTGCGCCTTTGTGCCGCAGCACATCTGCTCGGTCGCAAGCGAAGAGGGTGGGGAGAAGGTCGCCATCCGTTGGGTGCTGGACGGACACCATCTCGGCTATGGTTCGTTGGGGGCTCCCACCGGCCACAAACTTGTCGTCATGGGCTTCACGCATCTGCACATCAAGGAAGGCAAGATCGTGGAGGAATGGGTTCTTTACGATGAGCTGTCCATGCTGGTGCAGCTCAAGCTGAGTGATCTGCAGAAAAACGCATAACCGGCACGAACTGAGGCCGCTGGTCACAGTTGCGAGTTCCAGCAAGAGGGGCGGAGGCAGGATGAGAAGAGAACACCGGCGAAGTGCGCTCATCTCCGACCCTGAGCTTGCGATGGTGCAGATCGACGAGGGTGCCTTACTCACGCCGTCGCCAGCCACGCAGCCCGTTGCACCTCCAGCGCTCGGACATCTCTCGCTTGCCCGACGACTAAGCGCCTTTAGTTTCCTCCTGCTCGCGGAGTTCTTCTACGGTTGGGCCTGGAACACGGTCGACGTGCTTCGACCGTTCTTTAAACAGGCTTTGGGGCTCACACTGACTCAGGCGGGTTCCGCCTACTCGGCCCAGGGTGCCGGGGCGCTGATCGGCGCCATTACGATCGGTCAACTTGCAGACCGCCTGGGCCGTCGCAACATGCTCGTTGTCATCATGATTGGTTATGGCGCGTTGCTGAATGCGGGTGTGCTGGTCCACACCTATCCGCAGCTCTTGCTGCAGCGCTTCGTGCTTGGTCTATTTCTGGGCGGCAGCTTTCCTGTGGTCGTCGCGCTCTATGTCGATCTCTTTCGCGCCAACCTGCGCGGCAAACTTGCCAGCGCCATCAACACCACCTTCAGCCTCGCAATCGTCCTGCTTGGATGGGCCTTCGGACATCTCGGCCACCATGATTGGCGGCTGTTGCTGTGGGTTGGTGGAGTGCCTCCTATCCTCTTGGCTGGCTTAGCCTATCTGATCGTGCCACAGGCGCCACAAGCGCCAAAGCGCAAGGGCTCGAGGATCCCTGTGACCGAGCTGTTCACGCCCACACTCCGGAGACAAACGTTGCTGCTGGCCTGCCTGACTGGCCTGAACTTCTTCGCATACCAGGCGTTTAGCGGCTGGCTGACCACTTACCTTCAGACTGTCCGCCATCTGCCGCCCGTTGATATCGGACATCTGGTGGCAGCTCAGTTCGCGGGCAACATCGCCGGCGGCTTCTTCTGGGGATGGACGGCGGATCGGTATGGCCGGCGCTCCGGTGCGCTCGGCTTCTTCGTCGCCGCCGCAGCGATTGCAGGCTATCTCTCTGTACCAACCAGGCTGCCCTTGCTGTACACGCTGGGAAGCCTCTTTGGCTTTGCCCTCTCCTCGAGCGTTGTGTGGGGACCGTGGCTCGCAGAACTCTACCCGGCGCACTTGAAATCAACTGCGTCGTCCATCTTCAACTGGGGACGGCTCGTTAGCTTCTTCGCTCCACTCATCACGGGAGCTATGGCAGCACACGTGGGGCTGCGCGCCAGCATGCTGGTAAGTAGTGGTGTTTTCGCCGCTGCCGCGGTGATTTGGCTGCGCCTTCCTGAAACACTTGTGCGACGATCCGCTGGTCATGGTGACATTCGTCCTCTATCACCGAGATAGCGACTCACCGCGTTTCGCGGAGCATGCGCTGGTTGCAGCTCAATGTGTTCCTGTGCGTAGCCCTGTTCATGCAGCAGCGTGGAAGCAAGTCCGCGAAAGCCGCGAGCCGTCATCCTTCCCTTGAATCCCATCCGTCCAACATGCCCCGAATTTACCCCGTGCAGGCACGGCTGTCCTGGAACAGCGTCGGACGTCAAAAGACGAAAACCTCAGCATTCGCTGAGGTTTTCTGCAGATCCTGGGCTTTGTCGGACATCCTAAAACAAGTTCGTGGCGGAGGGAGAGGGATTCGAACCCCCGTTACCCGCTAGGGTAAAGCGGTTTTCAAGACCGCCTGTTTCAACCACTCACACATCCCTCCGCATCGGGTGCCGAGCTCGTACATCCAAAGGTTAGCAAACTTTACCGCCTCACTGCGATACTGGATCCAGACGGCCCCTCATGGCGACCATAAGTACCCCTGCAGCCAACCCGATCTCCCCCACACGCCGCTCCACCTTCGACGCGACACTCGCCGCAGCGCGCACCACCATGGTCTTCTCCGAGATCACCCGCCTCGCGCTCGATAGCTTCCGTGCCTCCAAGGTCCGCTTCCTCCTCACCATGCTCGGGATGATCATCGGTTCGGCCTCCATCATCCTGGTCGTCACCCTTGGGCTCACCGGCAAGCAGTACGCCCTCGGTCTCATCAGCTCCATCGGCCCCAGCATGATCGAAATGCAGTTCGTCGGCGGCACCGTCGCCGGTCCGGATAACACCGTCAGCAACGACTACATGACCCGTGAAGACATGGCTGCGGTGCGCGAAGCGGTGCCGAACATCGTCGCCGCCTCTCCCATGCTCGAAGTGCACGACACCGTCTCCCTCGGCTCCGGCGTCACCCGCGATGCCATGATCCTCGGCGTCAATCCCGGCTATAAAGTCGTCCGCAATCTTGCCGTAACCGCCGGCCGCTTCTTTGACGATCAGGATGAGGCCCAGCACTCCAAGGTCGCCGTCATCGTTGAGCCCTTCGCCCGCGCCCTCTATGGCAGCTCCGGCGCCGCCATCGGTCACACCGTCTCCTTTCGCGGCATTCCCTTCACCATCATCGGCGTCTTCAAAATGCGGATCGATACCTTTGGTCAGTCCGAGGTCTCTGACCAGACCATCCTCATCCCCTACCCCGTCGCCCGTTACTTCACCGGCAGTGAGACCGTCAAAGAGATCTTCTTTTCCATGGCCAGCACCGACCAGGTGCTTCCCGCTTCCAGGCAGATCCTCTCTGTCATCAAGAGCCGGCACCACGCGACCTCTGTCTACAACCCCTTCACCATGAGCCAGGTTCTCGACGTCATGAGCAAGATCGCCAACATGCTCACCGTCGTCCTCACGCTGGCGGCTGGCGTCACCCTCATCGTCTCCGGCGTCGGCATCATGAACTCCATGCTGGCCAATGTTCAGTCCCGCCTCAAGGAGATCGGCATCCGCAAGGCGCTCGGTGCCACCTCTCGCGAGATCCGTCTCCAGTTCCTCACGGAAGCCGTCTTCCTCTCGCTCTCGGGTGGCGTCGTTGGCACCGTCATCGGCCTCGCCATCCCCATGTCCATCTCCTTCCTGACCCCCTTCAAGATTCCCTTCTCCTTTCTCTCCGCCATCATCGCCCTCTCCACCTCGGTCCTCGTCGGCGTCGTCTTCGGCACCCTTCCTGCCAACCGTGCCGCCCGTCTCGACCCTGTCGAAACCCTGAAGTACGAGTAAGTCACAAACCTCCGCTGCGCTCTGCAATCTTCTGCCGCATGTCCGGTCTTGTTTGTGGCGTAACTCTGCCATCGGCTGTGAGTGCCTGCTGGTCGCTTGATCGTCGCTTGCTGGTCATCGCGATCGTGGCGCGAGCACCGCCTCCGTCATCAGCCTCTTGACTGCCTTTGGCAAGGGCATATGACCCGATCGTCTCACTCGTCATCCCTGCCCGGAAGAACCTCGACGAAAAGGCGCAAAAGCA
This sequence comes from uncultured Acidobacteriaceae bacterium, assembly GCA_964242875.1. Taxonomy (GTDB): domain Bacteria; phylum Acidobacteriota; class Terriglobia; order Terriglobales; family Acidobacteriaceae; genus Edaphobacter. The sequence continues at coordinate 38,432 of CAXTCB010000010.1, read as the reverse complement.
GGCCTTAACCTCAGCGAAAGTGCGCGGCACCTCGCCGAATTAGACCTCTTTTGAAGCTTACCGGCTTACGCGGAGGGCAAGCTGCACCACGCGCTGCTCCGTCGTTGTGCTCGTAATGCTGCCAAACGCCGCTGCCCCAAAGCTCCCGTTTGGCTGCGCAAACGCTGGCGTGTTCGTCACATTGAAGATCTCCCCGCGAAACTCCGCGTCCATCTTCTCCGTGAATCGCGTGTGCTTCACCAGCGCCAGATCCAGATCGCGGAACGCCGGCCCCCGCACCGGGTTGCGCGACGCGTTTCCGATCGTAAATTGTGGCGCGATCGTAAAGGCATTCGTATTGAAGTACTTAGCGGGGGTCCGCGCGTCCGGAGAAAGCCCTGTCTTCGCCACAACATTCGGCCGCTGCAACGCAAATCCCGCAAAAGAATTGCTGTTGGTCGCCTGCGTCACCGTCACCGGCATCCCCGACTGCAGCGAACCGATCGCATTCACCGCCCATCCGCCAATCAGCAGATTCGTCACCCCATGCGAGGCAAACCGGTGCCCCCGCCCGACCGGAAGATCGTACGTCACTGCGATCGAAGTCACATTCGGCATGTCCCCATTCGAGGAATCCCGCTCCAGATAAGGCCGAAACGTATCAGCCGCAATCAAACTGCTCGAGTTCGGCGACGACAACACCGTTGACGAAAACACAGACGACGCATCGTCAATCAGCTTCGAATGCGTGTACGCAAACAGGAAGTACAGCCCACTCGAAACACGTTGTTCGACCTTCGCTTCAAGCGCGTTGTAGTTTGCCGTGCCACTGTTGTTTCGATAGGTCGCTACATTCTGAAATCGCGGATATGGCTTCAGCAGCTGAGCCGCCGCAACTGTCTTTCCCCCGATGGTGCTCGATCCCGGCACCTGCCCGAAGAATGGATTCGTTACCTGTCCGGTCAAGAAACCGGGGTTTGATAGACCCTGCGCCAGCTGCGCCGCCGTAAGCTGATTCAAATTCGAGTCAGGTATGCCGACATGCACGATGTGCGATCCCACATACGCCACATCGATCGATAGATGATTCGTCAACTCCCGTTGCAACGCCACATTCCACTGCTCCACATACCCGGATCCGGCCGAACGATCTGCCGTGTAAACGCTTTGCCCTAGGCCAGCATCTGGCGTAAATGCAATGGGCGCGACGCTTGGTCCAGCCGAGAGCTGAAAGGCCGAATTAACACTGTCCTGGGTTCTCTGCTGCACGTTTTGAATGAAAGGAAACTGCGGCAGCGTGAAGGGTGTTGTGATCCCAGACTGATCAATAAATACGATGCCGAAGCCGGATCGCACGACTGTCTTCGGTGCAAGCAGATACGTTAACCCGAGGCGAGGCGCGACATTATCGTAGTGCAGCTCACGCGCACTCTTTGGGTTTCCATTCTGCCCGGCGTAGTCCAGCTGTTGCGTCGACAGATTGAAGATCGCCCCTTGATTCGTCTTCTCTGTCGAAGGCGAGTGTAAAGACCAGCGCGCACCGAGATTGAGTGTCAGCTTGTCAGAGGCGCGCCAATCGTCCTGCAGAAAATACTCCTGAATGTGATCCCGCGGACGTATCTTGCTCTCCTGCAGATCGATCGCGAACGTATCCACCTGTCCGAGCAAGAAGCTGGCGATCGCGTTCCCGCTGCTTGCTGTTCCCTGCTGGTTGGTTCCCGTCGTCGTGAAAGCGAAAGAGCCCGTCGGGTTGGGTGGAGAGATGGCATTGAGCTGATAGAACCGCAGGTCAGCTCCCGCTTTGAAGGCGTGCTTCCCCCGGGTGAAGTTCACTGTCTCTTCTACTTGCCAAACCGCTGTCTGGTATTGCGAGAACGTGCTCGCCGACGGCCCGAGTTGCTGGTATCCAGCAAACGTGAAGAGCGGTAGTGCGTTGTTGAACTCGGCGTTGGTCGGGATACCCGGAATACCAAGCGCAGCCGATGCCGTATTGCCCAGAGTCGGTCCGTTGATCGTGTTTCCGCGGCGTGTGTAGCCCACGTGCACATCGTTCAGGAGATGATCCGTGAAGGTATGGATCTCATCAAAGACGGCTTGTTGTCCAAGCACATGCGACAGACCGACAACTCCACCAGTTCCAATCACCGATCCTGTTACAGCTCCGCTGCCGTCCGGTAAAGGAGTAACAGGCTGCTCGACATCATTGAAGTACGAGTAGCGTCCAAAGGCACGATCCCTTCTCCGCAGTGCGCCATCGACGCGAAAATCGAACTGGTTCTGATGGTCCGCGTCGTTCGCGGTCCGGGTGTAGTTGTTCGCCGTCGCAGTCAGATTCGTCGGGGTGGGAAATCGAGCCAGAAGTGCCTTGGCGACTGGATCGAGCGGCGTCGTGATCACATCATTGGCAAACTGCTCACGCACATACTTCCCATTCACCAGCCTGGTTGTCGCAGGATTATAGATATGCGGGCCGATGCCGTTTGCATTCGTAAAAATACCCTGTCGCTGCGCGAGCGTCGGGATGGTCGAGATTACCGTGCGCCCAATCAGTGCCTTGATTCCCTGGTAGTCCCCAAAGAAGAAGAGCCGATCGTGGAGGACAGGACCGCCAATCGTTCCGCCGTACAGGTTTCGGCGATATTCCGGCTTGGGTCCTGTGCGAGAGAAGTAATTCCGTGCGTTCAAGTCCTCATTCCGGAAGAACTCAAAGAGGCTGCCATGAAACGTATTTGACCCTGCTCGCGTTGCTACGTTCACAACACCGCCATTAAAGCGGCCAAACTCCGCAGGCACGTTGTCCGCTTCCACCGTGAACTCCTGGATTCCATCGATAATCGGGAAGAACGCAACCTGTCCAGGCTCCGGCTGCAGCGCAGAGATGCCATCGTATAGATACTCGTTCGTACGCGGACGCCCGCCGTTGATCCGTGGAAGCACTGTTCCGGGCGGCAAAGTGACACCCGGCGCCAAGGTTGCGAGATTGATGAAGTTGCGGCTGTTCAGCGGAATCGCCACGACCGTTTCACCAGGAATATGGGTTTCTATGTCACTCACGGCGGCCTGCAGCAACGGCGCATCTGCACTCACAGTCACCGTCTGCTGCTCTCCGCCAATACTCAGAACGAGATCCACGCTTGCTGTCTGGCCAACCGTTGCCGTCAGCCCCGTTCTGCTAAGGCGCTGGAACCCGGGCGCGGTTACGTCGATGCGATAGGATCCGGGATTCAGATGGGTAAACGAATAATCACCGGAGCCGGAGCTGAGGGTTTCCTGGCGGAAGCTGGTAGATGTCTGGATCAGGACAACACTGGCATTTGAGATCACGGCCCCTGAAGCATCAAGAACGCGACCCTGAAGATCAGCGGCGATCTGGGCCGTTGCGGCTGATGCGGCGCAGAGCGTGAACAGTGAGGCGGAAAGAAAGCGGTTCAACATCATGGATCTGCTCCTGGCGGCGCACGCCTGCACCACACTGGGTCTTAGCCAATGGAATTCGCGGATCTGTGGTGAAGGCGGCCAGCGTACGTGACTCAACATCCAGTCTCGTTAGCTTCGAATCTAGACGACTTGAGTCGTAGGGTCAATGAGAGACAACACGGTGATCGCCGCTTCGTCCTGGAAGAGAGGCTGAGTCTCTAGGGAGTGTCGATCCTCTCAATCATGACGTCCGTCGATTTGATCAGCGCGGCAGCTGTGTCGCCCTTCTTCAAGCCGAGCTCTCGTACAGCATTTGCCGTGATGATGGCAGTGACGTGCATGTCTCCGACAGAGAGCACCACCTCCGCAAGCAAACCCTCGACACGGATGCTCACGACCTTACCTGCGAGTTGATTTCTGCCGCTCACGCGACGATACCGCTCCCGTGAGTGCTCAAGTGGCTTCTGACGATCTCTTTCGAGGAATGGTTTCAGCGATGTCTCCGAGATGCGGTGGTGGCCGCCAGGGGTCTTCTGCGTCTTGAGCTTGCCTGCAAGGATCCATTGCTTAATGGTCGGATAGCTGATCCCCAGCAGGCGAGCAGCCTCTCGCGGAGTCAGCATGTGGTTCATCATGGCCATAGCTTAAAGGTGTAGCAGAACGAATGCTCAAAGTGGCGCGAGAAGCGATTGGAGAAGCTTCGTTGCTGGGTTGCTGTACAGATCGGCCCACGAGCCACGTTGCACGATAAGCCCTGCCTCCATCGCGATCACGCCATCCGGACACATCCTTCTGAGAACCTCAATCTGATGATCCACCACGATCATGCTGAAGCCGAGCGTCCGATTCCAGAAGATAAGGTCCTCAATCAGTTCGCGAACCAGCTTTCGATCGAGTCCCCCGAAGGGTTCATCGAGCAGCACTAAGGCAGGTTTTCGTGCGAGCATCCGTGCCAGCGCCACACGCCGTGCCTGCCCGCCTGAGATTGACGCGGCCGAAACCTCCCACACGGAAGCAAGCTCCATGCGATCTCGCAGAACAGAGATCCATCCCGCACCATCTTCCTGCCTCAAGCTTTCAGAGGAAAGGCCAAAGGTCACATTCTGGCGAACGCTGAGGTGTGGGAACAAGCCCGGCTCCTGCGTGAGATACCCAATCCCGCGCCTGTGTACCGGCAGAGATGGTGGAAAGAAGTTTGTGCCCTGAAAGGTGACATATCCACCATCAGGCTTCTCAAGACCTGCAACACAAGCGAGCACGGTACTCTTCCCTGCGCCAGAGACCCCAATCAGGGCCATGGAGCCCCCGGGTGCCAGTTCGAGCGAGACGTCGACCAGCAAGTCGCGCCGGCGCTTAATGACGTGAGCGCTAAGCATAACGAGAGCGTTGTGCCAGCACGTGCATGAGCCACGGCAACGGTAGGGTCGCCGCGAGAAAGACGACCAGAAGCGGCATCACGGCAGGAAGACCAAAGCTCTGAAGATTGATCCACAACTGCACTGGCATTCCGGAAGGGTAATAGGCCGTAACCATGACCGCGCCGAACTCACTGATGGTGCGGACCCATGTGATGCTTAGTGCGACAACAAGGCCCACCTTCGCTAAAGGCAGTGTCACTCTCCAGAAGGTCATCCAAGGGGTCAATCCGAGCAGGGCTGCCTGCTGCTGCAGCACGGTCGGGACTGCGTTAACCGCCGCTGCCGCACCAAGCACGAAGTACCCTATCCCCACATAGAACTGGGTGGAGATGAACGCGGCCGCGTTGTTCGTCATAACAACACCGAACCGCTGCAGCCATGCACCCACGGCGCCATGCGGGCCAAAGGCGAGCGAGAGCAGGATCCCGAGCGCCAGCGGCGGTAGCAGCACAGGAATCAGCAGAACGGCCTGCCAGACGGCTCGTTCGCGAGCACTGCATGCGGAGATGTAGAGAGCGATCGGGGTTCCGATCGTGATGATGAGCAGCATCGCCCATGCTGTAAGGATCAGAGACACCCGGACAGACGCCATTGCAGACGCACGGATGTCCTCGCCCCATTGCCAGTGGCCAATCGGCGCAAAGAAGGCTGTGAAGGGATAGAGCAAAACGATCGCAAACAGCAGAGCGCCTGTGCGGGCTAACCAGCGAGGATGATCCATCATGCATGGAGGACGGACGCTTGTCCCGTCTCGTCATACGCGTTCTGCCGAAGCAGAGTCTGCGCCTCGCCCCCCTCCAGCCAAGCCACAAATGCGGCTGCCCGCAACGGATTTCGGGCTTCCTTCATGACAGCAGCGTAGTAGATAAGCGGTTCAGGCACATATGTCTTTCCACCCACGTCCAGGCGTACCTCGGGATTCGTTGCGTGAACATCAGCTCCACTTAGGTTGATCTCTGCTGGAAGCTTGATATAAGGCAAATGGAACGGTCCAGGCTGAATCTTGTATGCAGACGCTGCGTCCAACTCACCACTCTGCAGGCGCGATTGCACGCTCGCCTCCATAGTGATCTGCCGGCTGTTGCTGGTCTCTCCCAGAACCTCCTTAACCAGATCCGACTGCCGGTACAGTTTCGCGGCGAGCATCATGGTGAAGATGATGTTGCGCCCTTGTGGATCTGCCGTAGGATCACTGCGTCCAAAGCGAAGACCAGGTTCCTGCAACACCTTCCACCATGGCTTCTCGCCGCGTGCAGCAGCGTCCAACCGATCGGCGAAACGGCTTTTCGGGCTGTACGCGATGACCATCTCCGTACGGGCAATCGGCTGTGCGGCGGTCGACTTGCCCGCCGCGAAGACCGTGCGCATAGGACCCTCCGTGATTGGGATAAAGACGTCGGGGGTGATACTGCCGCTTGCTATCAACTGACCCAGAGCGTTTGCACCTTGGCCTCGACCGTGCAGTTCAAGCTTCAGGTTCGAAGCAGCGGCCTTCTTCAACGGGCCTTCCATCAGCGATCCCATGGATCCCGCGTAGGCTACATCGAGAACGGCAAGGCTTTCCGCAGGGGCGCTGAAGGGAAAGCCGACACCCATTGCACCAGAAACGACCGCAGCACGCGTCAGCAACTGTCTCCGAGTCACCGTACGGTTGAGGCGTGTCGACTGACGCAGTCCGAAATCTGAGATCGTCATAGGCGGATTATAAGGACGAAAGCCAGAGAAGATGCTGCGAGACAGCGAGCACTGACCATCTTGGAGAAGATCACGCCAGCGCCTTCGGGATCGCCTCTTCCCAACGACCCTGTGCCTTCAAGATCAACTCAATGACCTCGCGTGCCGTGCCTCGCCCGGCATTTCGCCGTGTCGTGTACTGACAGACCGCCTTCAACTCTGGAACGCCATCGGCTACGCAGACGCCAAGACCAGCGCGCTGGGCAAGGGGAATGTCCGGCAGGTCGTCGCCCATGTAAGCAACTTCCTCCTCCGTGACGCCGGCACGTTTCATGCAATCTTCAAACGCCTGCATTTTCGTCGCCTGTCCGAGACAAACAAAACTAACCTTCAACTCCTTGGCTCGTTGCGCGACTGCAGGTGACCGTCGACCCGTGATAAACCCGGTCTGGATGCCCATGGTGTGCGCCAGCGACAAGCCTTGCCCGTCCTGCGCATTGAACACCTTCATCTCGGAGATCGACGGTACGTCACCCGTCTCTGACGAAACTGAAGAGATAAGACAAACCCCGCCATCTGTCAGGGTTCCGTCCACATCCATCAGGAACAGCTTGATCTTGCCTGCGCGAGTGAGCACATCCGGGGAGACGTCTAGGGGAACTGCGGAATACGCCATGACGTATCGTACCGGACCGGTCACTTCCCTTATAGAAGCGACACATACTATTCCAGTGCTAGCAAATTGACTCGAGAAAGTACGGCAACCCGCTCCATGTAAACAAGCTCCATTACTTAGGTCCGCTTTCTCACTTCTCTTTATGGGTCATCCAAATGGCTGCAGCAACTATATTTCGGGCAGTCTTCGGCTACCTGTTCCTCATTTTCATCGCTCGTATTGTCGGTCGAAGACCGGGAAAGCAACTCACACCTTTTGAGTTCGTCCTCATATTCTTTCTCGGAGGCCTCACGCTAACGGGAATGGTGGGAGATGAAGTGTCGCTCACAAGTGCAGTCTGTCAGATCATGACACTTGCTCTAACGCACTACTCCCTCACCCTGCTGCGCTCAAAAAGTCCGAAGATAGCTCGCCTTTTGGATGGCACGCCCCTGACTCTCTTCCAAAATGGTCAACGACGAGCGGAGACAATGTCTCGGATGCGTATTCAGGATGACGACGTGATGGCCATGGCAAGGGATCAGGGCTTGAAGACCCTCGACGAAGTGGGTGATGCAACCCTCGAACGTAATGGCGAGATCAGCATTATTGAAGCCGACAAAGCATAGATAGCGAGAGATAAATGCCAAACGTACAGTTTGAAGAGCGCATTCAGGATTCCGTGCCAAAGATCGACGACACGGTAGCAGTTGGAGAGGATCTAGACTTCCAAAGAAAATGGTGGACCTTTGAAAGGTTCACGTGGTCCTTCTTTCTATTAATCCTGCTTGCTGACGTGCTCGGAGTGTTTGGTCGAGGTTATTTTTCGAAGGCCGAACGAACGACCCCGGACGGGACCCTTCACGTCAAATACGAGCGTACAGAGCGAGCCAGTACGCCTTCCATCATGACAGTCGAAGTTGGGCCAGCAGCCATCCGAAATGGCCAACTAAGGCTGTATGTGAGCGAAAGCCTTATAAAAGAACTAGGAAATCAACGTATTTCGCCACAACCCGCACTGTCTACACTTACAAAAGGTGGCATTATCTACACCTTTCCTGTGAATGGAGCGCCGGCCCTGATTGAGTTTGCAATGCAGCCTTCCTTCCCGGGTGTTCATCAGTTCTCACTCCAGGTTCCTGATTTCGCGGAGATCCACGCTCGTGTTCTTGTCTTCCCATAAGTACTATCCGGAGGGACCCTTTTGAGTACAATCATCCACGCCATCGTTGGCTACCTGTTTCTGCTTTTTGCCGTTCGTGTGCTAAGTAGGCGCCCCGGAGCCCAGTTGACGATCTTCGAATTTGTCATCGTTTTCCTCATAGGAGGTGTCATTATCCTCTCAACCGTAGGAAACGATCATTCCCTGACAAACTGTAGCTGTGCGGTCATTGCTGTTGGCCTCATGCACCGGGCCGTCTCATGGCTCAAGCAGAGGAATGAGACCTTTGGCGCGATCGTGGATGGGACTCCATTAGTACTCCTGAATCAAGGTCAATGGCAGGAAGAGGTGATGCGAGGAATGCATCTTGCGCCAGAGGATGTAATGGCTGCTGCGCGAAGTAAAGGGGTGCGCGACTTCGAGTCAATCCGTTACGCCATTCTGGAACGAAACGGCGCGATAAGCATCATCAAGGCGGAAGAAGAGTAGCAGCAGGCTGAAGTTGTCAAGGGGGGACTGGGATGACTGACAGGGAAATCGAAGATGGACGCGAGATCGAGACTTCCATTCCTGAAAGAATGGATCGCCTTCCCTGGTCACGCTGGCACACCCGCATCATAGTAGCGCTTGGCACATCGTGGCTCCTGGATGGTTTGCAGGTGACGCTCGCCGGATCTTTGGCGGGAATTCTCGAAGATAAAAAGGGCCTTGCTCTAACTGACCCCCAGGTAACTGCAGGCGCTACTTTCTACCTCACAGGAGCGGTTCTTGGAGCAGTTCTTTTCGGCTATCTCACAGATCGTCTTGGCCGCAAGCGCCTTTTTCTGATTACACTCGCAACCTACTCTCTCGCCACATTGGCTTCCGCTCTTTCCTGGAACTTCTACTCCTTTGCCATCTTTCGGCTCTTTACTGGTCTTGGTATAGGTGGAGAGTACGCGGCCATCAACTCCGCGGTTGACGAACTCATCCCAGGCAAGGTTCGGGGAACGGTCGATCTGATTGTTAACGCGACCTTCTGGGTGGGTGCGGCGATTGGCTCACTGGCGTCACTCGCATTGCTCAGCGGCCATCTCCTCTCGCCCCGTCTTGGTTGGCGCGTTGCTTTTTCGATCGGCGCGGCTCTGGGAGGAGCGGTTCTGATCCTTCGACTCAGGGTGCCCGAAAGTCCGCGATGGTTGATGCTGCGCGGTCGCGAAGCCGAGGCAAACGCAATCGTCGAGGACATTGAGACACAGGTTACGGCTGGGATGAATGGGAAATCGCTCGAGCCACTAAGCGGTGAAAAGCTGAAAATCGCAGTGCGCGATCACACTCCATGGGGCGAGATCTTCAAAAGCATGCTGGGTGAAAACCGACAGCGCTCGCTTCTGGCGCTCACACTGATGATTGGACAATCCTTTTTCTTCAACGCGGTGTTCTTCACCTACGGACTGGTAGTCAAGAAGTTCTTTCACATCTCCGATCAACAATTACCACTGCAACTCCTTCCTTTTGCGCTGGGTAGCTTCTTTGGGCCTGTGATGCTCGGACCCTTATTCGACAAAATAGGACGAAAACCCATGATCACAGCCACGTTCGGTATAGCGGGCATCATGCTGGCGGCGGTCTGTTACCCCTTCGCTCATGGACTTCTTTCGGCCAGAATGTTGAACATCTGCTTTACTTTGATCTTTTTCGTCGCATCATCCGCTGCCAGCGCTGCATATCTCACGGTGTCTGAGATCTTCCCGCTTGAAATTCGGGCATTCGCAATCGCCATCTTCTATGCCATCGGAACGCTCCTGGGTGGAGTCGGTGCTCCTTACCTCTTCGGCGTTCTCATTGCCAGTGGAAGTCGTACCAACGTCGCATTCGGCTATGCTCTGGGTGCCTTTCTCATGCTGCTTGCTGCTCTCTGCGAACTTCTCATCGGCGTGGAAGCTGCTGGTAAATCGCTCGAATCCATCTCCAAACCACTGCAGAGCAGGTGAGGGGATGGTCACTATTGCGCGAGTGAGGTCGCCTTTGTCTCGTCACGGCACTCCTGACAAGAATCCTTGTGGCGCTTGAGGTCGGTCTCCAACTTCAGAATCTTTTCTTGCCTTTGATGAAGACGGTTCCGCTTCCCAGCGTCCGTCAGTCCAACAAGGAGAGTCGGTGATCCCTCTTCCGTTGCTGAATGTAGAAATCGTTCCAGTTCAGTGCACGTGCGACATGGCATAGATCAACCCCTTCTCTCCATAGAATATGCCACGAAAGCATGTGTCCGCTATCAAGGCGAAATGCCTCTTCTTTCAGCCGCTCTGTTCATCTCAGGATCAACCCAACCCGGGAAGAGCGCTCCTTCCGTGGTGCTGTGCGACAGAGGATGATCGATAGCCGTTGGCTGTGCGATCGGAGCATCGGCTAACTTCCTTATATCTCTAATTCTGAGAAGGACTCTTTCGAGGCCACGTCCAGTTGCGAATGTCTTCGCGATCAATCCCGTTCTCATGAGCGTAGTTGATGCTATCGATAATCTGATCCTGCAGCCACTCCTTTGTATGCGCTGCCGAGGCCTGCAGTGTAGGAACTCGATCGATCACATCGATCGCCAGAGTAAATCGATCAACACCGTTCAAGATAGCAAGCTCCAGGGGTGTGTTGATGTTCCCTTTCTCTTTATAGCCGTGGACGTGAAAATTGGCATGGTTGGATCGCTTGTACGTAAGTTTATGGATCAACGACGAGTAAGCATGAAAGTTGAAAATAACTGGCTTGTTATTTGTAAATAGACCGTCAAACTCACGCTCGTTGAGCCCATGCGGATGTTCCCGATCGGAGATTAAGCGAAACAGATCAACAACGTTGATGAAGCGAATCTTCACCGTTGGACAACGCTCCCTAAGGATTGCGACAGCCGCTAAGGACTCCGAGGTCGGGATGTCCCCAGCACACGCCATAACGACATCCGGCTCGTGACCTGCGTCATTCGAAGCAAAGTCCCATATGCCGATACCCTTCGTACAGTGCCGTATCGCCGCTTCCATACTTAGATACTGCAGATGCAAAGCCTTGTCGGCCACAATGACATTTACGTAATCCGTGCTGCGCAAGCAATGGTCCGCAACTGACAACAGGCAGTTCGCATCCGGTGGAAGGTAGATACGCGTAATCTCGGGGCTTTTATTTGTCACAATATCCAGAAAACCCGGATCTTGGTGCGTAAACCCATTATGATCCTGCCGCCACACAAGAGAACTAATCAGCAGATTGACCGATGAGATTGGCGCACGCCAGCGAAGCTCGAGCTTGCTCTTCTCCAGCCATTTCGCGTGTTGATTGAACATGGAATCAATAATGTGGACGAAGGCCTCATAGCTGTTGAGCAGGCCATGGCGTCCCGTAAGCACGTAACCCTCGAACCACCCTTCAAGGGTGTGCTCACTGAGCATCTCCATGACTCGCCCGCTCGGCGAAAGATAACCTCCGTCGTCGTCTACGGGTAAACGCTTTTCCAGCCAGGTCTTTCCGCTGGCCTCATACATGACTTGAAGCTTGTTTGAAGCCGTCTCGTCTGGTCCAAAGACACGGAAGCTGGTCATATTCCGACGGATCGTGTCCCGCAGGAACGCGCCCAGTGTCTCTGTCGACGACACCATGACCTGCCCGGGCTGATCATGCTTGATCGCATACTGACGAAAATCTGGAAGCTCCAGTGGCTTGCGAAGCACTCCGCCGTTTGCGTGGGGATTACCACTAATGCGATGGAGTCCTGAAGGGGGCAAGTCTCTCAGTTCAGGAATGAGGGTGCCCGCCTCATCGAAAAGCTCCTCCGGCTTATAGCTGCGTAACCACGTCTCGAGTTCTGCCAGTTGGTCTGGCTTTGTGGTGGGATCGAGAATCGGAATCTGGTGCGCGCGCCATGAGCCTTCAACCTGGTGACCGTCAACCATCTTCGGTCCAGTCCAACCCTTGGGTGTGCGAAGCACAATCATCGGCCAGTGAGGTCGCGGTGGAATCGCATCAGCAGGTGCGCTTCTTGCTCTCTCCTGGATAGCCCGAATCTCCAAAACGCACTTCTCTGTTGTTTCAGCCATCTTCTGGTGCATCAGGGCTGGATCATCACCTTCGACCACGTATGGCGTCCATCCCAGACCGTGGAAGAGGCTGTCAAGCTCTTCCGGTGAAATACGGGCAAGAATGGTCGGATTCGCGATCTTGTAACCGTTCAGGTGAAGTATTGGCAGAACCGCGCCGTCACACACTGGATTCAGGAACTTGTTCGAGTGCCATGAGGTTGCCAATGGACCCGTTTCTGACTCGCCATCACCCACCATGACGGCAACAATCAGACCGGGGTTATCAAAAGCGGCCCCAAAGCCGTGCGAAAGACTGTACCCAAGCTCGCCACCTTCGTGTATCGAACCCGGAGTCTCCGGCGTGCAGTGGCTACCAATGCCGCCAGGAAAAGAGAACTGTTTCAGGAACTTCTGCAATCCAGCGATGTCCTGGCTCTTATCCGGATAGACCTCCGAATACACACCCTCCAGATAGCTGTTGGAGAGTGTCGCCGGCGCACCGTGCCCGGGGCCCGCGATGTACATCAAATCGAGGTCATACTTCTTAATTAGTCGATTCAGGTGCACCCAGGTGAACGTCTGTCCTGGATCCGATCCCCAATGGCCCAGCAGACGATTCTTTATGTGCTCGGGCTTCAACGGCTCGCGAAGCAAAGGGTTCGCCCGCAGATAAAGCATCCCTGCACAGAGATAGTTGCAGGCGCGCCAGTAGGCATCCGTAAGGCGCAACTCTTCGGGAGAGAGCACCGCTTCCACGGAACTCGGTTCCGAACTAGTGGCTAGAGTGGCATTGCTCATGTGTAACCTCGTACTGCCGGAACTTGCGGGGCTGGTTCGCTCAAACTACCTGGCAGATGCCGCCATACGTTGAACGTGCATAGCGATCATCAGATCTTCCTGCGCTGGAACGACAAGAACAGATGTCTGTGAATCAGATGCTGAGATGTCATGGACGCCGTTGCCCGTCGTCGTATTTCGCGAGGCATCGAGAGACACATGCATGGCTTCAAGGCCGTTCAAAGACTCGCTGCGCGTTGCGGCATCGTGCTCGCCGATCCCACCGGTAAACACAATCGCATCCAGTCCGCCAAGCAGCCACGTAAAGCCTCCGATCGTCTTGGCGATGCAACGTGTAAAGACCTTCAGCGCCAGTACGGCTTCTGTGTTGCCGCTTAAGGCTGCCTGCCGGGTTGCCTGCATGCTGTTTTCCAAACCCGAAAGCGCTACCATCCCGGAGCGATGGTTCAACATGGTCTCCACCGTGTCGATGGCCTGCCTGCCCTCCGGTTGCTGCTGACGAAGAAGGTACAAGACCAGGCCTGGATCGAGATCGCCCGGTCGCGTTCCCATTACGATGCCCCCGTCTGGGGTCAACCCCATGGTGGTGTCGATTGACCGACCCTCCTTCACGGCCGTAATGCTGCACCCGCTGCCGAGGTGCGCGATGACCAGTCTCCGCGGCAACGGTTTTCCGCCCTGTTGCAACTGGTGAAGGATTGACTCGCAGCTTAGCCCATGAAAGCCGTAGCGCCGAACACCCGCGTCTCGGAAGCTCTTCGGAATCGCATACACAGTTGCTTCCTCGGGCATCGTGCGATGAAACTCCGTGTCGAAGCAGGCGAAATGTTCAATATGCGGAAAGCGCTTCATGGCCGTGCGAATCACCTCCAGAACTGCAGGATCGTGCAGCGGCGCGAAACCGATAGCTTGTTCAAGCTCCACAAAAACTGCCGGCGTAATTCGCTGATTGCCGACCAGTTTGGCGCCCGGATGCACAACGCGATAGCCGATCGCATCTACTGACGGCATCTCCGGCCGAGTTACGAGATCAAGAACCAGCTGTGCCGCGGAGGCAGGGGCCGCTACGTTCGGCTCGGGTGAACTTGCAGGTTCAGCAGTCCCTCCCTCCCGAGAGAAGACCAGCGTTGTATGTGCTCCACCGATGCCACTTAGTTCTCCCTCCAGCAGGGCGCGGGGGTCGGCGTGTGCGTCCGGCTCAGCCGTCTCATAGATGGCAAACTTCAGTGAGGACGAGCCGCTATTGATCACAAGTATTCGCATCGGTCTATCTGAACGGTATACCTCTCTTTCGCTCAAGAGTTGAATAGACCAGATGTCTCTCGCTCTCCTCGCTGGCCGGCGACCTCGTTCTCTCCTCGCAAGGGCACTCCGCGGGCTTGTGACCGCATCGTAACCCTATGGTCAACGTGCTCACGCTTCGACTCGATCCGGAATCGCAGGCGACGTTCGATCGTCTCCGCCAACGTTACTTCCCCCCTCACCGAAATGTGATCTCCGCCCATGTCACACTCTTCCACGCTCTCCCGAATGCGACGTGGATCATGCAACAGCTGACAGAGACGGCGGACAGGCATTCCTTCTTTCCGGTCGAGGTCACGGGGCTTCGGTCACTCGGTAAGGGAGTAGCCTATCGCCTGGCCTCGACCACGCTGCTGGATCTGCAGAGCGAGCTGGCACGCGCGTTTCAATCTGAGCTAATCCCACAGGATACGCAGCGTTTTCAGCCCCATATCGTCATCCAGAACAAGGTGACTCCTGCCGCGGCGCGCGAGCTGCTCACCTCGCTTGAGGAGCAGTTTGCTCCCTGGACACTTCAAGCTCACGGTCTTGATCTCTGGCACTATCTCGATGGTCCATGGCAGCATGCCCACACCTTTCTCTTCCGGAACGAATGAGTCTCGACAGGCGATCGCCTTGCTCATACCAAGCAGGCTTGGTGCCTCACAATCCTGACCGCAACGGACATCGAGCTAGAGTAGCTCCCGAGCCAACAACCGCGCCTGTCGAATGAGATCAGGCAGTCCGACCCCGCGCAGCCCGTTTCCCAGCAGATGAAGTCCAGGAATGGAGGCTAGTTCCCGGTCGAGTGTTGCCACTCGCTCCAGGTGGCCGACGCTGTATTGCGGAAGGCTGAGTGGCCAGCGGCGCACCAGCGCAAAGGCCGGCTGCGGCAGTCTCTCTCCATTGGCCGAGCAGAGAATGCGATCCAGTTCGCGCAAAGCAAACACCGTAATCTCCTCGTCAGAGACTTTGTCGGCCAGCAGCTTACGCGCGGACTCCCCGCCGAAGAAGGCGCGAAGCAGGCGGCCACCTGCTGGAACCCGGCTTTCAAACTTCTGGTCGACAAACGTGGTTGCCAGCAGCGCCGACTCTGCCTTCTCCCCATGTCGCGCCGCAGGAACCAGGAAACCAAATCCGGGCGGTAACGGCAGCTCTAAATTTGTCCAGGCCAGAGCCACCAGAATGGCCGAGCTTGCCTCGGTCGGGAGCAGCTGTGAGAGCCCACGATCGATGGGATTCAGCAACTCGGCCGTAACGTGTCCGGGCGTCGCCAGAACCACATCATCGAAGCGATCCTCGTTCCTTGTCTGCTGGCGCGTCCCCTTGCCACTCGGTCCATGCCGCACAATCCAGCCTGTGCGATCTGCAGTGTTGGCTCGTCGAACGCTCTGCACCTTCCGTCCAAGCTGAAGCACGTCATCCGGCAGCGCGTTGGTAAGCACCTCGGTAAGCGTGCCGAGCCCGGTCTGCAGTGTTGTAAAGATCGCCTGCGCTGGCCTTCCTGTTGCCCATCGCTCGGCTTCCCGCTCCTCTAGCGCGGCGATCAATGACCCCCGTTCCCTCTCCATGGCCACAAACGGCGCCATCACCGCACGTACGCTCAGGGTATCGACGTTGCCCCCGAACACTCCGGAAAGCAACGGCGCCGCCAGTCGCTCCAGCACCTCACGGCCGAAGTGACGCTCTGTAAAGCTGCTGATAGATTCATCCTCAATCGGTGCCGTGCGCTGCAGCTCGTGCGCACGCTCGAGTTCATCCCGAAAGGCCTGCCGCGCGTTCGGCGAAAGGATCGGTGATCGGTCAAGTGCCTCAAGCGCCGCTCGCGATGCGGGAACCATCAGGCGAAAGCCCTCCGGCATCTCCGCAAGGTGACCCTCGAGGAAAAGGTGCGTCTTGCGTGTGCTGTCCTTCGAGGGCATCAACTCATGCTCGAGCCCCAGCTCCGTAACCAGTTCGCGAGCAGCGGGCTTTTCGCTCACCCAGGAGTCTGGTCCAAGTTCAACCACAAAGCCGTCGCGGCGAACTGTTTCAAGGATGCCACCGGTGCGGTCGGAAGCCTCAAACAGCGTTACCTGAGTCGAAGCCTGTCCCTGATTTCGGGTGAGCTGCCACGCCGCAGTTAAGCCACTGATACCTGCACCGACAACGGCGACGCGCCTCATCGTCTCTAGGCGGGCACGCTTGCCGGCTGGACATCGTTCGCGGCGAGGTCCGTACTGGCCCCGCGCTCGGTTCGCTCGCCCGGTCTCTCGCGGGAGGAACCTCCGTCATCAGACAGCGGCAGCGGTAGCTCGTCGACGTCGGCAGCAAACTGTCCGGTTGCAACCTCGACGAGAGCCCGGATCAGCGTCGAAGACGCATTCAGACTCTCCGCCCGCCACAGCTCAAGACCCAACTCCCGAGCTGTTTGCTTGAACGCAATGTCGATGTCGTACAGAATCTCAACGTGATCGCACAGAAAGCCAATCGGCTGCAACACCACTCCCGTGTGGCCCTCCGCGGCAAGCGCCTTGAGCGTCTCTTCCACTGATGGTCCAATCCAGGGCGCACCCGCAACTCCCTGGCTTTGAAACGCAAAATACCAGTCCCGCTCCGTCATTCCGACTCGCGACAAGCGACTGGCAACCGCAGCAGCCGTGTTCTTGCACTCAACCGGATATGGGTCAGGCTGGATGCGTTCGTCATAGACCTGGATTCCATCCGCAGGTGTCTGCGCATCCATTCGCACCGGAGCATTCGCTGTGCCAGTCAGGATCGTGCGGCACGGGACCGAATGAGCTGTAAACAAGACGGGTACCCGCCGCTCTTGCACCGCGCACGCCTCCGCCCACACCGGCCACAGCCGCTCTGCAAAGGCTAGCGACAGAAGCGGGTTTGCCGCCCATCCAGCCACAAACTCTATCTCGAGTGCGGCCTCTCCCTCAGTGGCAGCCGCCGCAGCCAGCACCGCTCTTCGATAGAGCCCTACAGACGTTCGCGAATTTTGCGGCGCCAGGCAGATGGCTTTACACCGCGTAATTCCATCGCGGCGCATCTCCGCTACAACTTCGGCGATAAAGGGGTGCCAGTTGCGCATCCCGACATACACTCGCGGATGCCGTGCCTCCCCTGGCGCAAAGCGCGGATATGCAGCCTCAAGCATGCTTGCCTGAATCACCGTCCAGCGGGTGAGTGGCGGTGGCTCTTCCCCCGGCGTCTCTCCCAGACCGATCTCGGCATACCGGTGCTGCAACTCCTCCACAACGCTCTGCGGCAACACTCGCCCGCTCGTCACGAACTTCAAATACTCGGCCATCTCGCCGAGAACGTCGGGAGTCCCGTGCGCCAGGAGGAGAATGGCCTCTTGTCCCGTCATAACTGGCCTTCTGCCGGAGCTGACTCCATGGCGTGGAAGCTCTTGATGGTGCGCACCACCTCAAGAACATTCTCCACCGGAGTTCCAGGAACGATGCCATGTCCAAGATTGAAGATATGACCCGCCCGACCGGCTGCCGCCTTCAGAATCGCAATCGTGCGGTCGCGAAGCAGAGCTTGTGGCGCGAAAAGAGCGATCGGGTCGAGGTTCCCTTGCACAGCGACCGCGTAGTCCAGACCGTGCCAGGCCTCCTCCAGATCCACTCGCCAGTCCAGTCCAAGCACGTCCGCGCCGGTACGTCGCATCGTCGGCAGCAGCGAGGCTGTGTCCACGCCAAAGTAGATCACCGGCACGCCCAGCGCCTGAACGCGTCGTACCAACTCCGTTGTCGCCGGAAGACAGAACTGCGTGTAGTCCGCGATGGACAGCGATCCTGCCCATGAGTCGAAGATCTGGATCACATCTGCGCCTGCCTGGACCTGCTGGGCCGCATATGCGACAAGCACGGTCAACAGCTTTTCCTGCAGCAACGGCCAGGCCGCAGCATCAGGATGTCCCGGCTCTGTTGACGCGTACATCAGCCGCTTGCTCTCCACATAGTTCCGTGATGAGCCGCCCTCGATCATGTACGACGCCAGCGTAAACGGCGCCCCGATGAATCCGATGATGCCAAGCTCGTCGCCATCAGCGCGGGGAGCCCTGAAATGGGCCGCAACCTTCTCGATCGCCCGGGCAACATAAGAGAGCTCCTCTGCCCGGTCAGTCTCGAGCGCTTGCACCTGCGTCAGCGAACGGATCGGTCGGTAGACCGTCGGTCCTTCGCCAGCGACAAACTCAAAGTCCAGACCCATCGGCGTAAAGGGCAGCAGCAGGTCGGCGAAGATGATCGCCGCATCCACCTCGAGCCGCTCGGCAGCCGTAATCGTCACCTCGGCCGCAATCTCCGGGGTCCTGCAAATCTCCAGCAGCGTGTGATGCTGGCGCACCGCCATGTACTCCGGCATGTACCGGCCTGCCTGTCGCAAAAACCAGACCGGCGTTCGATCCACGGGCTGCTTGAGGCACGCGCGCACGAACCGGCTGCCCTGGCATTCAGGAGTGGCACCTCGAATAAGTCCGGAAGCCGTACGTGTGGCGTACATTGCGTGTAAGACGTCCCCTGAGTTTGAGCCTAGCACCGCGCCTTGCAAGGTGTTCGCGACCGGGCAAAGAGAGTTTGGCTGAGTGCAATGAGCGGTCTTCGGCGCCGCTCTAGGCTTCAAGACGGAAGCTGAACTCTTCAATCACTGGATTCGTCAGAACCTCGCGAGCAATCCGATCGACCTCCGCTTCGGCCTCCGACTCGGAAATAGAAGACGCCAGCGTCAGCACGAAATACTTGCCTTGCCGCACATCCTCAACGCCCTTGTAAGCCATGCGCCCAAGCGCTTCGGCAACCGTTTTCCCTTGCGCATCCAGGACCGTGCGCTTCAACGTGACATAGACATGAGCCTTCATCGTGACTGATTATAGAGGCGTGGGCTGTTCCCGCCTGCGCTACGCATTCGGTTTTGCCTGGCGCAGCAGCAACGTCGGGACCACTACTACGTCACCGCACAGGCGATCTGCATGCCGGTGATCGCCGCAGCCCACACACCCCAGTTAAGAGAGACGAGACTCCGAACGATGCCGAACTACCTTGAGCTTCCCATTGGGCCCAAAGCACCCGACGTGATCAATGCAGTCATCGAGATTCCGCTCGAAGGAATCAATAAATACGAATACGACAAGGAGCTGGGCGTCTTCCGGCTGGATCGCAACCTGTACTCCCCGGTGCACTACCCCGGCGACTATGGCTTTATTCCCAGCACGTTAGGCGAAGATGGAGATCCGCTTGACGTCCTTGTTCTGGTCGATGCCGGCAGCTTTCCCGGATGCGTCATGGAAGCGCGTCCCATCGGTGTTCTCGACATGCTTGATCAGGGTCTCGGCGATGAAAAGGTTCTGTGTGTCGGCAAAGGAAATCCCCGCTATCACGATGTTCACGACTACTCGCAGATCTACCCCCACATGCTCAAGGAGATCACGCACTTCTTCGCCATCTACAAAGATCTGGAAGGCAAGCGCGTGGAAGTGAAAGGCTGGCGGGACGCGGCCGTGGCCAAGCAGAAGGTTCGCGAAGCACAGCAGCGCTACCTCGATAAGCTCGCCCCGAAGACCCTCACCAGGTAGTCTGACCACCTCACACTCAGCGCTTCTCCAAGGGCTGCCCTTCCTGGGTGGCCATTGTTGAAAGTCATGCCCTGCGCCCGAGCACGTTGGTCTACGGCGCTGACGGCGCGGGCATCGCCCGTCGTCGGCGGCCGCTTATCCAGAAGATGCAAGGCCCTGCTATCGCCACCAGCGCGGCAAACCCTAGCGCCGGAAGTCCCGCAACCCGCTCCGTTCGCGCCGCCCATAGGGCAAATCCGATCAGTGCCACTGGTCCCGCCGTAACCAGCCACGGACCTGCTGCCCCTCCGGGAACGCGAAACGGTCTCTCCATGGTCGGCTCTCGCCGCCGCAGGATCAGCAGTGCTAGAAACTCCAGAAGCAGCGCGCCGCCATACAGAACCAGGTCAATCGAGATGAGTCGCTCAAAGCTGAACGTCAGCGCCAGTGCCCACCCACCGCTGCACACCAGCACGCTGACCCAGGGAACGCCGTTCGCCAGCCTCCGGGTGAAGAGTCGCGGCAGAAGTCCATCTTCCGCCATGGCAAAGGGCAGCCGTGTCAGCGAGAGCACCAGGGCGTTAAAGGTTCCCAGTCCATCCATGGACCCGGCGAGAACCACCGCAAGCGCCAGGATGGCTCCACCTAGCAGACCAGCCGCATCCACCCATGCCCCCGTCGAAAAGCGCTCAGCTGGAAGGCCCACCCTCCACACCGCGAGCAAGGGAAGCAGGTAAACACAGCTGACCACGGCCGAGGCCGAGAGCATCGCACGCGGGTAGTTCCTTTGCGGATCCTCTACCTCCTGCGCAATCGTCGACGCGTTGTCCCAACCCATGTAGTTCCACAACGCCACCAGCAGCGCTCCTTCCAGATCCGGATGCGCTGGCGCTCCTCCACCAGCCGCAACCGCTCCCCGCGCCAGGACCCGCCACGCCGCAAGCCCTAAGAGCACCACAAACGGCGAAAGCGACAAGGCCATCATCTGCAGCGAGCCACGCCCAACAGCAACCGCCCCGCGCAAGTTCCACAGGCAGGCAATCCCCACAATCGCAAATTTCAGTAGCAGACCTCGGTGCCCGGCAGTCAGCGCCGGCGCCACCCGCGTCAGGTACAACACGAAAGTTGTCGGATAGATCGCCATGTCGAAGACACTCGCCGCCAGGGAGAGCCACGCCTCCTGGAAACCCCAGAACGGACCCATCGCACGCGATACCCAGTAATAAAACCCACCTTCAGCGGGCATCGCCGTCGCCAGTTCCCCAATCATGAGAGAGACCGGCAAGCTCCAAAACACGGGCACCAGCAGCAACAGCATCACCGCCCTGCCATACCCGGCAGATCCGATAATGTCCTCCAGCCCGTACGGTCCGCCAGACACCATGAAGTACGTCGCTGCAATCAGCGGCAGGAGCCGCAGCTTTCCCTGGGATCGAGCCACCGTCTCGAATCTCTCCTTTATGGCCGCGGGCGTGACTATCCACAAATCTACGCGACAGGAGACCGCCGCGCGAAGTCCAAGCTATAATCAGCCCAGCCAGGCAGGACCGTGTGGAGAGTTGGCCGAGTGGCTGAAGGCGGCGGTTTGCTAAACCGTTATAGGACCAAAAGTTCTATCGGGGGTTCGAATCCCCCACTCTCCGCCACTAAGTCTGCCGAACAGAGCATCGTTGCTGCAGGCAGGTCGTTATGGCGCTGAGATCACCGGCGGCCGCCCTCAACGCTGTGGCACCGGAGCATCAGCCACCCCCACAAACGAATCCGCCGTCCCGTAGTACAGCCACCAGCGATCGTGAAAGAGAACCAACCCTTCGCTGAAGACCGTTCCCGCTGCGTATTGGCCGGACTTCTCAAAAGGCAGTTCCGGCTTCAGGTACGGCTGCTCCGGACGAGCCAGAAGCTTCGCCGGATCGTCACGCGAAAACAGCGCCTGTCCAGCCGAGTACGCGCCCGGCCCTATGCCCGCCGCTCCCCCGGTCATGGCGTTCTTGCCGTTATAAAAAAGCACAATCCCCTCCGGCCGCAACATGGGCGGCGCGCCCACCTCAGGAAAAGCGCTGTCAAACAGCCCCGCCCTTGCCCTAAGCAGCACCTTCGGCTTGCCGGGAGCCTCTTCGACCGGTGTCCAGTGAATTAGATCTGTAGACGTCGCTAGTCGTATCTCGATCTCACCCCAGTACATCCAGTACTTCCCGTTGAGCCGCGCCGCGACCAGATGTCCCGCGCGTTCTTCCGTCAGAATGCCGGCGGACTTGTACGCCAGGTGCTGGTACCGCCCATCGGAAGCCTCAGCGAAAATAGGACCATACTTCGTCCAGTGGCGCAGGTCCTTCGAAGTGGCGACACCCACCGTGTAGGTCGTGCGGTTCCACTGCGTGTACGTCAGCACAAAGGTCCCGTCCTCGCCTTGCACGAGTCGCGGATCTTCCACCCCACCCGGCCACTCCCGGCTCTGTTGCTCATCCTTTGCCGGAAAGAAGACCGGCTCGGGCAACCTCGTAAAGTGGATGCCATCTGCACTCGTCGCGAGTCCCAGTCGTGATGTGTGGCCGCCAATGGCCAGCTGTCCACTGTCATCCTCCGCTCGGTAGAGCACCACGACCCTGTCATTGAGCACCGCAGCGGCAGGATTGAAAGTATGCAGCGCCTCCCAATGCACCGTCTTCCCAGTCAGCGGGTCCTTGAAGGCAGATGTGGTATCGGGACGCAGGATGGGCGCACTCACAGGTCGAGTAAATGGCCCCAGCGTCCAGGTCTGCGCCGCGGCAGCCGTCGCTGCAGAGCAGAGCACCAGAGATCGAAGTACAGAATCCACAGTCACGGCAGCGCGCTCCTTGAGGTATCCATCGTAGCGAAAAAGATTGCTTTGTCGCTCCCCATTCCTCTCATGCGAAAGCAGCCTCCTCCTCAGCCCGCCCATGACGACACTCGGCTCTTCATGACTCCCGCTCCGCAACCGCAGCCGGATCACGCTTCGAGGCTAGAATCGTTCTGTGCAATCTCCCTACCCTGCTGTAAAACTCCTCCTGTTTCCGCTGTGCGTGGCATTGGCTGGCTGCGGCAAGCCCTCACTGACCGTGCCTGCGTCCCTCGCCACACTTGGGCAGGCAACGCCCATCGCCGTCCATCTGCACGATCCGCACGGCGTCAGCAAGGTGGCTGCCTCGATAAAGCAGAATGGCGTGCAGTATCCAGTCTGGCAAGCTCCATCTGCCTTGAAGGACGCGGACACGACCGTCAACTTTGAGGCGGGCGCGAAATCCACGCCGCAGCTGAAGGACGGCCCCGCTCGCCTCATCCTCGAAGCCACCTCCGCCGGCCTGTTTCACGGCACCACCCGCTGGGAGCGCGAGGTCAACGTCGTCACCCAGCCTCCATCCCTCAGCGCTGACTCCGACCAGCACTACCTGTATCTCGGCATGGCTGACCTCGCAACCATGAACGTCTCTGGCTCTTCCACGTCCGCAGGCGTTCGCGTTGGTAACCAGACCTTCCGCGCCTGGCCGATGCCCGGCGGCAAGCCCGGCCTGTTCTCCCTCTTTGCCTTCGCCTGGAACATGCCTCCCGGCACCACGCCGCTGGTCTACGCTTCAAACGGCTCCGGCAACGATGTCACCACGCCTCTAACGGTCGTCTTCCCCAAAAAGGAACAACCCGTATACACCCAGCATCAGATCGAGATCTCTGACGCTTTTCTGCAGAAAGTCTTGGGAGAGCTCGACCCCAACGGCACCGGCGATCCTATCGCTCGCTTCGTGAAGGTCAACACTGAGATGCGTCAGGCCAACAACAAAACCCTTGCCGATCTCCGTCTGAAGACTGCGCCGAACTTCCTTTGGTCGCAGCCCTTCACGCGCCAGGCACACGCCAAGGCGGAGGCCACCTTTGCCGACGTGCGCAGCTACATGTACCACGGAAAAAAGATCGATGAGCAGGTGCACCTCGGCTACGATCTGGCCGTCACGCAGCACGTGGGTGTTGAAGCATCAAACGACGGCCGCATCGTCTGGGCCGCGCCCCTCGGCATCTACGGCAACTGCATCGTGGTCGATCACGGCTACGGCCTGCAGACCATCTACGGCCATCTCAGTCGCGTTGATGTGCATGAAGGCGACATGGTCAAACGCTCGCAGGTGATGGGTCTCAGCGGCATGACCGGCATGGCTGGCGGCGATCACGTCCACTTCGCCATGCAGCTCGATGGGGTACAGATCGATCCGAAAGAGTGGTGGGACGCGCATTGGATCAAGGATCACGTCGCTCGCCGCGTGGATCTGCCCGGCTTCAATGCCAGGGACTAAGCCGCATGCCCGCAGCACACCCGACAGAACCTGGAAAGAAGGGTCGGTCACAGCCGCATCAGCTCTTCTCAACGGCGGCTATCGTCTCGCTTGCGTCACCGGCTTGCTCGCCCGATCGTAGGAGACGCGCCACACCGTTCGTGAGCCGTCATCAACCACCAGCAACGAACCATCGTTCATCACGCCCACGCCCACCGGCCGTCCCCATACCTGGCCGTCCGGCGTGACGAACCCGGTCAGAAAATCTTCGTACGCCCCGGTCGCGTGGCCATCCCGCATCGGCACGCGAACCACCTCATACCCTCCTCGCCGGGCGCGGTTCCACGATCCATGCTCTGCGGCAAACGCGTCGTTCCTGAAACTTTGTGGAAAGGCGGCCGCTGCCGTAGTCGCGGGTGCATAGAAGGTCATCTGCAGCGACGCCATATGCGGCTGCACCAGAACATCGGGCGTAATCACCTTTGCCGCCAGATCCACGTGCTCACAGCTCTTCGCTTGGTCTTCAGAGAGTGGCTCCGGCAGGTTCGGCTTCGCACCTGTACCATCCGCGCACGGCAGCGGCAGACGCGGATCACGATGCGCACCGATGTAGTACCACGGCCACCCGTAGAACCCACCCTCCTTCACCGACGTGATGTAATCCGGCACCAGGTTGTTGCCCAGGTTGTCCCGTTCGTTCGTCGAGCACCACAGCGCGCCATTAACCGGGTTGATCGCTTCACCCACGCAGTTTCGTAGGCCCGAGGCATACACCTTCTCGAACTTCCCCTCAGGCGTAAACTCCAGCACATCCGCGCGATGAAACTCGTTTGGATGATCGTCTGCATTATCCGCGTTCGAAGCAGATCCCACAGAGATCAGCATGTGCCGGCCGTCGCGCGTAAAGACCACATCGCGGCTCCAGTGCCCGCCGCCGCGAAGCTGGGCGTATCCGGGTAAGTCCCCAACCACCGTCTCTGGTGCGCCGGAAGCAACCAGGTCGCCCGCATGATACGGATACCGAACCACCGTGAACGTATTCGCGACATACACCCACTTCGGATTCTCAGCCGGATAAAAGTTGATACCGAATGGGTGGCTGAGACCCGCAGCGTACTTGGAAACGATCTGGGCATGGCCGTCCGGTCGCAAACCACGCAGGACAAAGACGCTGCCGGCGAACGAGTCCGACAGAAAGACATCGCCATTCGGCGCAGTACGAACTAACCTCGGCTGCTGAAAGGTTCCCTTCGGTGGGGCATCGCCCAGCCGCTCAGAAAAGTGGCCGTCCGGCGCCGGCGTTGGTCCGCCATCCCCGCCCGCATAGAGCGTCACCCTGAAGCCCGCAGGCGCGAGAGGCAGCATGCCGTCCGGCCGCGCGATCACCTTGGCGCCGTTGTCAACCGCCTCCGAGGGATGGGGCTCGGGAAGATCAGCCGCCGTGATCCTGCGCGAAACCCCCGGCTTCTGCTGTGAGTAGTCCGCGAAGGCGTCCGGACCGGTAATGGTCTGTGCCGGAAGGCAGGTAGAAGCCGCACAGACCGCAACGAAACCCCACGGGAAAACATTCATTGTGATCCTCATACGTCAACCAGGTCTCCGCACATCTTCGCTTGCTCTCAAGCAGCGGGCCTCACCAATCTCACCGGAGACTGGCCCGCGTGTCAATCATGCCTCCGCTTGGACATGGCCTGCATCACCAGCGATCACCACACGGCAGAACCCGCCACAAGATGCCCTTGCACGCCTTCACCTCGCACACCGCCTGTCTGCATCTTGCTGCGCGGCTCTCCCGGACCTCGGTCGCTTCCGCTACACTCATGCCAGCAACCGCGCTCGTAGCCAGGTGCGGTCATGCAGATGCTTGCCGCATGCACCAGCGCACAACCGGATCATCCCAATGAAGCAGGCCCGGCGAGACTTCCTCAAACTATCGATCGCAGGCGCACTCGGGTCCTCGCCCTTGCACCTGCCCGGTCAGGGTGTCTCCGATCGCCACGTCAAAGCGCAGCCCAAAGCTCCACGCTCCGGCGTTCCCTTCAACGCCCACCTTGTCGACGTGGCGCAGCAGGCTGGTCTCCGCATGCCCACCATCTACGGACCGATCGACCATAAAGACTACATCCTCGAAGCCGTCGGCTGCGGCTGCGCTTTTATCGATTACGACAATGATGGCTGGATCGATATCTTCCTGCTCTGCGGCACCCGGCGTGAGTCTCCGCCCCCTGAAGCCACCAACCGTCTCTACCACAACAACCGCGACGGCACCTTCACCGACATCACCCATCAGGCCGGCCTCGCCGCAACCGGCTGGGCCTCTGCCGTCTGCATCGGCGACTACAACAACGATGGCTTCGACGATCTCTTCGTCACCTGCTACGGCCAGAACCGCCTCTATCGCAACAATGGCAATGGCACCTTCACCGATGTCACCCGGGAAGCAGGGCTGACTAACGACCCTTCACGCTGGGGCTCCGGATGCACCTTCGTCGACCTCAACCGCAACGGACATCTCGATCTCTTCGTCGCAAACTACACCGGCTTCGATTTCGTTCACGTCCCCCGTCCCGGCAGTGCGGCCAACTGCAGCTGGAAAGGTGTCGCCGTAAGTTGCGGTCCGCGCGGCCTTCCACCCGGAAAGCACTCGCTCTACCGCAACAATGGAGATGGCACCTTTACCGATATCAGCCGCGACTCCGGCATCGCCGAGCTGAAAGAGCAGTACGGCATGAGCGCCATCGCTGCGGACCTCGCGGAAAACGGTCTGCAGGACATCTACCTCGCCGCCGATTCAACGCCCAGCGCCCTCTTCGTCAACGCTGGCAAGCCGCGGCTTC
This sequence comes from uncultured Acidobacteriaceae bacterium, assembly GCA_964242875.1. Taxonomy (GTDB): domain Bacteria; phylum Acidobacteriota; class Terriglobia; order Terriglobales; family Acidobacteriaceae; genus Edaphobacter. The sequence goes on along the minus strand of CAXTCB010000010.1, from coordinate 11,340 downwards.
AGGAGCAGGGTGTCGAGCGCGGCGTCGCTCTCAGCGACGACGGCATGGAACAGGCCGGCATGGGCATCGGCGTGGGGGACTACAACCTCGATGGCCGCCTGGACCTTTTCAAGACTCACTTCTCCGACGACACCAGCGTGCTCTACCGCAACGATGGTCATGGAAGCTTCACCGACGTGACCTTCGCCGCAAAGATCGGTGTGGAAACCCGTTTCACCGGCTGGGGAACCGGCTTCGTCGACCTCGACAACGACGGTCTTCCCGACATCTTCGTCGTGACCGGCAGCGTCTACCCGGAGGTAGAAAAGAAAGCCGCCGATTACCCCTATAAAACACCACGCGTCGTCTTCCGCAATCTAGGCAATGGCAGCTTCGATGAGTTGATCGACGAAGCTGGACCAGGTGTCGCCGCGCCGCACTGCAGCAGGGGCTGCGCCTTTGGCGATTTCGACAACGATGGCGACGTCGACGTGCTCATCATCAACCTGAACGAGCCTCCATCGCTTCTTCGCAATGACGTTCAGGGCACGCATCACTGGATCAAGATCAAGCTCCTCGGCGTCACTTCAAATCGCAGCGCAATCGGCGCCCGCGTGCTTGTGCACTACGGCGGCAAAACACAGGTCCAGTCCGTTCTGAGCCAGTCCAGCTTCTACTCCGCGAGCGACACCCGCCTGCACTTCGGCCTCGGCGACACCACCACGGCAGATGTCGAGATCTTCTGGCCCAGTGGCGGCCATCAGACGCTCACCAGGCTGGCCGCCGACGCGCTCGTCACCATCAAGGAAGGCGTCGGCATCGTCGCAAACGCCGGCTGGGCCCGGTAACCCGTTCCAACCTCACGCAATCGCTAGGGTGTTTCGCCCGCCACACTGTCGCTGCCAGCAACTCCCTTCGCCTGCGCATGCCCATGATTCGCGTTGCGTACGCTCGCCAGCTGCTTCGCCGTGGCTGTGCTCTTTTCTGTATCACCAAGCCGGTCGTATGCGCGCGAGAGCAGGTAGTACGCCTGCTCGGACCTCGGGTTCTGCGCAATCGCCATCTTCAACTGCACGACAGCCTCCGGCAGGTGATTCTGATTGAGCAGAATCCTTCCGAGCTCCGAGTGCGCCATCGCATATTGTGGGTTGATCGCCAGCACCTGCTCGAGCGCACTCTGCTCTCCCGCCTCGTCCTGCTTTGCACGCAACGCGAGCGCCAGCTGAAAATACGTCCGCGGCTGTCCCGGCGCCAGATCAACCGCCGTCCGGTACTCCGCAATCGCCCCGTCAACATCGTTCGAACTCATCAGCGCGTTTCCCCGCAGGTAGTGCGCCTGGTACAGCTTCGGTTCGATCGCCACCGCTCGGGTTAGATCCTGAAGCGCCGCATCGAAGATCTTCTCATCGAACTCACTCTCCGCCAGGGTCACCAGGAAAGCGGCTGATGCGGAGTAAAGCGCGCGCTTCTCCTGCAGCAGCGCAATCACTTCTTTGTACCGACCCTCCAGTTGCAGCGCGTTTGCCAGCAGCAGCAAGGTCCGGAGAGAGGGATCGCGCGTGTACGCCACCTTTGCTGTCTCTCGTGCAGGCACAAGTTCGTGATCGGCAAGCATAACCACAACTGCCATCTGCAGTTCGCGTGAAGCCGTCTCTGGCGTCGGCTGGAAATGCGCGAGTGCCTGCCCTGCTTTCACCGTCTGTCCCGTCGCCAGATAGTTCCGGGCGAGCGAAACTGCAATGCTGTTGTTCATGGGCCAGCGCGCGTGCCCCTTCTGCAACACCTGCGCGGCTCCACTTACGTCACCACTCGCCTCGTTGGCCGCTGCCAGCAGCAGCGTCACGCGCGGCTCACACTCCGAAGCAGCAGTCGTCTTGAAGATCCTGATTGCCTCCTGGTAGTTCGCCTGCTGCATCGCCTGGCTTCCATTGGCCAGCAGATCTTCCGTCTCCTTGCGGGATGGACACTGCGTCTGGACCATAGGGCGAGCCTGCGCTTCCACCGTCCCGCTCCGCAGCAAAACAGCCCCGGCCACCGTCAAACTGCCATAAAGGCAGGCAACGGAGACCAGGGCTGAAAATCCTTTTGCTCTGACAAGCACCAACAACATGTATCAGAATTTGAAACGGAGACCCAGTTGAATCTCCCGCGCGGCAGACGCGGATTGCAGACGCCCGAACTGCGGATCATTCACTCCCGTATCCAGACCCGTGAAGTTCACCCGATTGAAGATATTGAAAGCATCGGCCTGGAAGTTCAAGGTATATCGCTCCGCAAACGTCCAGCTCTTATACCCCGAAAGATCCCAGGTTGCTGCGCCCGGTGAGATGATCTGCTGCACCGAAGCATTTCCTTGAACCGCCGTCCCCGTTACAGGAACTACATTCTGCGTGTTGAAGTATGGTCCGAGGTATCCGTGCTTACCCAATCCGCCATGCAGCGATGAATTGTTGACCGGACCCGTAACGTCCGGCAGACCATTCACAAAAATGCCCAGGTTCTGGTTGCTCCCCAACGTAAACCACGGTCCGGAGTGAATCGACGCAATCGTCGACACGCGCCATCCCCCAACCACTGCGTCCAGCAGGGCTCCCTGGCTGAGGAACTGCTTCCCTTTCCCAAACGGAAGCTCGTAAATCGCGTTTGCGATAAAGTTCTGGTTCAAGTCAGTGTCGCAATGACCACGATCGATTCGCAGGTTAAGAGGATGCCAGGTAAAACGATCCTGGTAGGGATAGCCAAGACACTTCGAGAAGGTGTAGTTGCCTAGAACTTCGAAACCCGAGCTATACCGGTGTTCGACCCGGGCTACAATTCCACTGTAGAAGGAACTGCCAGAGTTGGTGTTCTCCTGCACCCCGTTGAACGGAGTCACACCGTTCGAGGTATAACGCGTGTCGCCATTTCCATTAATCAGCGGGGCAATATTTGGACGCTCTTCAAAATGGTGAGCAGCACTCCCTAAGTAAACAGCTTCGAGCAGCCAGCTCTTGATGGTGCGGTCCACCGTCAGGTTCCACTCATAGGTGTACGGCATCTTTCCATCAGGCTGGATGAACGAAGCAGTCGGCCCACCACCCGGAACATTCGGCCCGAAAAGATCTCCGAGTGTGAAGCTCGGTCCAACGAAGTTGCCATTTGCATCCTTCGCATTGCGATTGTTATAGCTCTGAATCAGGTAGAACTTGGTAGTGTCTACAGCAACTTCATACTGGTTCAGATTTGGCTGAATAAAGAAGACGCCGAACCCGCCCTTGATATCCGTCTTACCGTCTGCGAAGGGAAGAAAATTAAAGCCAAATCGCGGCGCAAAGTTCAGATACCTTGGCTTGACCACCGCCCGTGTAAGCCCAAGAGCATTCGTGTCCGGGTAGGAAAGATCCTGACCCGTTGCAATATCAAAGCTTCCCACTCGATTTCTTGTGTCATAGGGCTGCGACAGATGGGAGTAGTTCACGCCCGCAGTAACATTCAGCCGGCTATTGAGCTTGACGCTGTCGCTCACGTAGTACGCCTGGTACCACTCTCTTAGGTTCAGCGTTGGATCGCCGATCGCTGTAAACGAGGAAGTCGGTACACCGAGCAGAAGATCAGCAACTGGATCGCCGCTGTAGTTTCCATTAAAGGTTACATTCGTCGCAGCCCAGTCCTCATAGAGAAAGATCGGGGCGTACCGAATATCCACGCCTGTCGAGATCTGGTGCTTGCCTTTCTGGATCGTGACATTCTCTGTGCCTTCGTTCAACCCCTCGCTCACGAGCGTGGTGCCGCCGCTTGATCCCGGGTTGGCATGCCCTGCCACGTTGAAAGCAGGCGGGCCATAGGAGCCCGGCTGATCGCGCTCGTTCTGGAATCCCAAAGGATTCGCAAGGTCCGCATTGAAGCCATCGCTCCTCTCATTGCCCGTCTGTGTATGCGTCCAGCCGTAACGAACATCGTTCACCAGGTTTGGCGAAAACACGTGGGTCCACCCGGCAACCAGATTCTTTGGATTTGATGGGAAGTCGATTGCCCGGCTGGGCGTAATATTCTCGACCGAGGTCAAGCCTCTCTCGAAGGTGAATCGAAAGAACGCATTGTCTTTAGCCGAAATCGAGTAATCGAACCTGCCGCTCTCCTGATCTCTCCCCTGCGTTGTATTCGCAACATTGAAAAAGTTTGTATTGCCCGCGAAAGCCCCGTTCGGCAAGGGATAGTACGCTGCGATCTTCTGGCCAGCCGCGTTGAAGGAGCTCGCCGGTATCTGATTATTGGCGTACGGCAGGTTCGTGAAGGGATTCACCAGCTGAACTGGTTTAGCGCCTTGAAGAAGAGCACTGAAGTCACCGGAGAGCTGAGCCGCGGTCGGAACAACGCTGAAGGTATCGATCGGCTGCACCAGCCGGAAACCTTCATAGTTCAGGAAGAAGAATGCCTTATTCCGCTTCACCGGACCGCCAAGGTACGCTCCAAACTGGTTCTGGTGAAACGGTGGTGCTGCTCCCGGATCAAAGTAGTTCCGCGCATCGAAGTCGTTATTTCGTAGAAATTCAAAGACAGAGCCATGCAGGTTGTTAGTTCCCGATCGGGTAACAATGCTGATAAACGCGCCGCCGGCTGCCAGGTTCGCCGGAGCTCCCGACTGCTCTACTTTAAACTCCTGCACGTTATCGAGCGAAGGTAACAATCCTTCCGCTCCGTACCACGCATTGCGTGTCTCAATCCCGTCGTACAGAAAGCTGTTATCGTCCTCGCGCAAACCCGCGATCGCGACTGTCGCCGTTGAGGAGGGAGAAGCGGAACTCCCATTAAACTGGGACGCAGGTGAGCTCACCCCTGGAAGAATCGGCGTAACGCCTGCTGACAGCTGCGCCAGCTGCAGATAGTTCCGGCCATTCAGCGGCAGATCCTCGACCGTCTGCCGTCCAATCACCTGACCCTGCGTGCTATTTTCTGTCTCAATCAGCAAGGAGGCAGAAGACACCGTCACAGACTGCACATCCTTGCCGATCGTCATCGTAAAGTTCTGCTGCGACTGCTGCGCCACCAGAAGCGGAAACGCCTGCAGATCCTGCGTAGAGAACCCGGCGCTCGTAACCTCCATGGAGTAGCTGCCCGGCGGAAGCTGCGTGATGTGGTAAACACCGTCGCTGCCCGCGAGGGTATGAAACTGCACATTCGTTCCTGTATTCGTCGCCGTCACAACGGCCGCAGGGACAGCCGCGCCCGTCGCATCACTGACAGTGCCGGAGATCGTGCTCGTCGTCTGTGCTCGGCTGGCAATCGGACCTGTCAGAAAGACGAGCAGAAGAAACGCCGAAGCTGGCGTCAGCAACTTACGTAGCAAGAACGTTTGTAGCCATTTCGCCTGCTTCATCGTTCGCCTCCTGAGATCATTCGTGTACCGCAAGGCCGCTCAAACCCAACGCTTTGGGTGTAAACATTTGCGGTGCCGCTTGGTCGGCGAAAGTGTAAGAGGAAATACGTATCTCCGCAAGATCTATTACGAACCGTTCAGTTGCGAGCGAGACAAGCGATCTCAGGCGTTCGGTCCTGGGCTAGCGCAGGTGCGTCCGGTCCGCTAGGACAGTCCCTCGCCACCCGCAGCCGGCCCATCGCCGAATCCGTCATGGCTTGCTTCCACAGCGTCTGGCGCTCGATGCAGCGGCAGAGAAAGCGAAAACACAGTCCCTCTACGCTCCCCTGCAGTGCGCGTCCGAACCGTGAGTCTGCCGCCGTGACGCTCCGTAAGCTCGTAAACCACCCACATCCCCAAGCCCGTCCCATGGTCTTGCTTGGTCGTGAAGAAGGGCTCGCGCATATGCCTCAGAACGTCACCCGCCATGCCTGACCCATTGTCGGCAATCGTGATCCGTGCTTCGCTGTCCCCGTCCGTCTTCCAGCCACCAGACTCCGACACGCGCAGGCGCAGGGTGCCGCCCTGCCCCATCGCATCCACGGCATTGTTGATCAGATTGGTAAGGATCTGTTGTATCTCTCCCGCAGAGCAGTGAATCAAGGGATCCCGGCGAACCTCCATCCTCACTGTCGTCCCACTTAGCTTCAACTTTGGCCCAAGCAGATGCAGTGTTGATTCGACGAGCTCAGACGGTCTGTGTTGCGAGACACGGTTTGAGCTCCTTGAAAAACGCAGGGTCTGTTGGGAGATAGTGGCGACTCGCTCCAGCTGAGCGACAGCATCGTCAAGATACGTGAGGCCCTCCGGGTCGTGCACGCGGTCCCGAAGCAGGTAGAGCAGGTTCGTTGCGGCATCCAGTGGATTGTTAATCTCATGCGCGATCGACGCCGCCAGCCTCCCCGCAACTGCCAGCTTCTCCGTCCGGATCAGGGCAAGATCCGTCCGCTTCCGCCGGGTGATGTCCACGCAATATCCGCTCATCCGAATGACGGTCTCCTGCTCCCCCGAAACGCAACTGCCATCGCATGCCACCCAACGCTCCACGCCTCCAGGATCGTTGGTCCGGTACTCCGACGAAAATCTCTGGCCGCCACGCAACGCATCCGCAAGCGCCGCCTCAATCCTCTGTCTGTCTTCCGGATAAACACGCGCTAGCCAGGCAGCATGGTTCGCCGGCCCTCCCGCCGGCAGACCGTGAAGACGGCGGAACCCGGCGGTCCACCTGGATGTGTCTGCACGTACATCCCACTCCCACAGGCCCACGTCCGCTCCGTCCAGTGCCAGGCTGGTTCGAACGTCGTTCTCGCGAGCAAGTTCATTCGCCCTGTCTCGCTCAACCGCAACATCTCTCTCCGCCTCGGCCAGTCGCAGCTCCCGCTCAAACATCCGGGCCGCCTGCTTCTCCCGTCGCGCTGCCGCAAACCGCGTCACAACTCCCGCCAGCACGGAACCGAGCAGAAAAGTAAACTGCCGAACAAACCAGACGCTGGAGCTCTGGCTCACTCCAAACCGCGTCGTGCCGAAGATGGAGTGCTCGATCAGCACAGCCGCCAGAACGGCGCAGGTCACTGAAGCTGCTGGCCCGAGCAGCCACGCGCTCACAATCACCGCCGGATAGGAAAGCAGGTAGGGCGATCGGTGCGCCGGCTTCAAAGCCAGGCTGATCAGCACGGGAACTGTTCCCAGAACAGCTCCAAGCAGCACACGTACAGGCAAGCTATATCGAGAAGCGATCGAACGCTTCACGTGCGGCTCAGACAAATTCCTTCTCTCACTTGGCGCTGCAATGCTGCCCTTGGTTTCAAACACTGGAGTCCCGCATTCAATTGAAGTGCGTCACCTGGCTGCCTGCCATCTCTCACATGGATGCATGACGAACCAATCACGTTTCTGTCTTGCTGTCTTCCCGCTGGGAGCGCACCTGCTGATCCACCAAAGGGTGAAATTCGCTGTGTCGATGCTACTTCAAGTTCCCTGATCGCACCTCTGCGAAAACACACCGGGCCTCTCCGAAGTCGCCATTTGCCTCACGGCCCATTGGCCTTCCCGGTGCACGGGACGCTTGCCCTCGCGGTGATATCCTCCGACCACCAAGACAGCGATCGGCGCGGAGCATCGCCTTGTCAGGCAAGGCGACCACGCGCATCCCGGAGGACCCAACCAAATGAAGTCTGGCAAGACCGCTCTTCACGCCGCAGCAGCGATTCTTTTCTGCGCGTCGCTTCCCGCCGTTCTCTCTGCCAGCGATCCAACAGCCGCCACCGCTGCCGCGCATCGCGGCTATTATCGTGACCCTGCCTTCCACGGCGATACCATCGTCTTCACCTCGGAAGGCGACCTCTGGTCCGTCAGCGTCCGCGGCGGTCCCGCTCGCCGGCTCACCTCCGGTACCGGCACTGAAGATCAAGCCACCATCTCGCCCGACGGCCAGACCGTCGCCTTCTCCGCCCGCTATGAAGGCCCGGCCGAGGTCTACACCATCCCCATCGCCGGCGGTCTTCCCCAGCGCCGCACCTGGGATGGCGACGCGCTTCCCGCTGGCTGGTCCCCCGATGGTCGCCTTCTGGTCCGTACCACCCGCTTCTCCACCTTGCCCGACCCCAGACTCGAGCTGCTCGGCACCCGCGGAGACCGCGAGATGATTCCGCTCGCCACCGCCTCCGAGGGCGCCTTCTCCGCCGACGGTCACACCCTCTTCTTCACTCGCTTCGATAAACAGTTCAGCAACACCAAGCGCTACAAGGGCGGCTGGAACCAGAGCCTCTGGCGCTTCGATGGCCGCAACGAAGCCGTTCCGCTTACCTCGGATTGGGCGGGCAACTCGCACAATCCACTCGTCTGGAACGAGCGCATCTACTTCCTCTCCGACCGTGACGGCGTCATGAATCTCTGGTCCATGAATCTTCAGGGCCACGACGTAAAACAGATCAGCCATCAGCACGGCTTCGACATCGCCTCTGCCTCCATCTCTGACGGTCGCATCGTCTACGCCTGTGGCGCGGATCTCTGGTCGCTCGATCTCAGCTCAGGCCAGGAACAGGTCATTCCCATCACGCTCGTCTCTGACTTCGATCAGCTCCGTGAGCATTGGGTCAAGAAACCCCTCGACTACGTCACCTCCAGCCACATCGCGCCCACCGGCACCAGCGCCGTCTTTACCGCCCGTGGCGAGGTCTTCACTCTCCCGCTCAAAGACGGTCGCATCGTTCGCGTCGCCGCTGATTCCTCGCAGCGCTTCAGCGAAGCCCGCTTCATGCCCGACGGCAAATCCATCGTTGCCCTGTCTACCGAAAGCGGCGAAACCGAGTTCTGGAAGTACCCCGCCAACGGCGAAGGCAAACCCGAACAACTCACGCATGACGCCAGGGTGCTTCGCTGGGAAGGCGTTCCCTCCCCCGATGGTCGCTGGCTCGCCCACCACAACAAGGATCAGCAGCTCTGGATCTACGACACCAGATCCAGGCAGGATAAACAGGTCGCCGCCTCCATGACCGGCGACTTCTCCGATCTCAGCTGGTCCCCCGATAGCCGCTGGCTCGCCTTCGTCGAAAACGCCTCGAACCAGTTCGCCCAGACCAAAGTCCTCAACGTCCAGTCGAGCGAAATCCACACCCTCACCTCGGACCGCTACAACAGCATGAACCCCGTCTGGAGCACAGACGGTAAATGGCTCTACTTCCTCTCCGATCGCATGCTGAAGACCACGGTCAGCTCCCCCTGGGGATCCCGCGAACCCGAGCCCCACTTCGATCGGCCAGTCAAGCTCTACGAGCTGGCCCTTACTCCCGGCCTGCGCTCCCCCTTCCTTCCACCAGACGAGCTCCACCCCGACGAGCCCGCAAAGGACGACGCGAAACCCGAGAAGCCCGTCGAGCCCCAGAAACCTGGCGAGCCCAAACCCGCACCCGCCAAAGCCGCCGACAGCGCCACACCCGACCCCAAAAAGAGCACCGACCCCGCAAAGCCCGCCGACAAGCCCATCGCCGAGGTCAAAATAGACTTCAACGGCATCGAAGCTCGCATAACCGAAGTGCCCGCGCCTCCCGGTAATCTGCAAGGGTTACAAATAACCGACAAACGCCTCTGCTGGATGAACGCCACCGACGAGCCCTCACCCAAGTTCGCGCTGCAATGTCTCGACATCGCCAACAAAGGCGACGACCTCGATACCGTCATGGGCGACGTCAAAGGTTACGAGATCTCGCTCGACCGCAAGAAGCTGCTGGTCCGTCGCAACGACGACTTCTACATCCTCGACTCCGACGCAAAAGCCGCCTCGCTCGGTGATCCCAAGGTCCTCGGCAAAGCGCAGATCAACCTCTCGCAGTGGACCTTCTCAACCAACCCCCGCGCCGAGTTTCACGGCATCTTCCTCGACGCCTGGCGCCTCGAGCGCGACTACTTCTACGACCGGCGCATGCAGGGCGTCAACTGGATCGCCATACGCGATCGCTATCTGCCTCTCGTCGATCGTGTCTCCGATCGCAACGAGCTCAACATCCTCATCGCGCAGATGGTCAGTGAGCTTGGCGCGCTGCACACCTTCGTCGGTGGCGGAGACTCCCGCAAAGCCAGTGACAAAATCGACCTCGCCACCCTCGGCGCTCGCCTTCATCGCGACGAAAAAGCCGGCGGCTACGTCGTCGATCACATCTATCTTCATGACCCCGATCTGCCCGAAACTGCACCGCCCCTTGCCCGGCCAGACTCCACGGTCAGCGAAGGCGAGACCATCATCGCTATCGACGGCACCGACCTCCTCAGCGTCTCCGACGAGCGCGAGCTTCTGCGCGGCAAAGCTGGCCGGCAGGTTCTGCTTCGCGTGAAGTCCAGGACCGGCGAAACCCGCGAGGTCCTCGTCCGCCCCATGAAGTCCGACGACGAAGATGACCTGCGCTACACCGAGTGGGAGCTCTCCCGTCGCCTCAAAGTTGAGTCCGCCTCGGCCAATCACATCGGCTACGTTCACCTCCGCGCTATGGGGTCAGACGACATCAACCAGTGGGCACGCGAGTACTACCCCATCTTCAATCGCCAGGGCCTCATCATCGACGTTCGTCACAACAACGGTGGCAACATCGACTCCTGGCTGCTGAGCAAACTGCTCCGGCAAGCCTGGTTCTACTGGCAGCCCCGCGTCGGTGATCCGCAATGGAACATGCAGGATGCCTTCCGCGGCCACATCGTCGTCCTCTGCGATCAGGCCACCGCCTCCGACGGCGAAGCCTTCGCTGAAGGCTTCCATCGCTTCCACATGGGCCCCGTCATCGGCACCCGCACCTGGGGCGGCGAGATCTGGCTCAGCGGCAGCAACGTTCAGGCCGATAACGGCGTCGCTACCGCCGCTGAAACCGGCGTCTACGGCCCGGAAGGCAAATGGCTCATTGAAGGCCACGGCGTCGATCCCGACATCGTCGTCGACAATCTCCCGCACGCCAGTAATAACGGCGACGACGCCCAGCTCAACGCCGCGCTTGACCTGCTGAAAAAACAGATTCAGGAAGACCCGCGGCCTGTTCCAAAAGCGCCACCCTATCCAGACAAGTCCTTCAAGTACTAAACCGCCGCATACGAAATCATCCGCCACACATCCTCTTCGCAACACACACCTCCGATCTCTCCAACAACCGCAAGGAGTCACGTGCCTCACCCTCTTCGCTCAGCGCTCTCTCTGCTCCTCGCCGCAACCCTCCCTTCCTTTGCCACCGCCGCCACGCTCACCTACGTCAAAGCCGGAAACCTCTTCGACAGCCACAGCGGTCACTACCGCCAGCACGTCACTCTCGTCCTCGAGGGCGACCGCATCCGCTCCGTCGAGGACGCCGCGTTCCCCATTCCCACCGGCGCCACCGTCGTCGATCTCTCCAGCGACTTCGTCCTTCCCGGCCTCATCGACTGCCACACCCACCTCACCGGCCGCGCCGATCGCTACGATCCCATCCACGACTTCGACGACTCCTACG
>CAXTCB010000009.1:31615-51652 GCA_964242875.1 uncultured Acidobacteriaceae bacterium | reverse complement strand
GCGATGCACGCAACCCGTGCAGCCGTCGAGGAAGGCATCGTCCCGGGCGGTGGTGTGGCCCTGGTTCGCTGCGCTGCTGCGGTCGACGCCTTGGTGAAGACGCTTGAGGGTGACGAGAAGATCGGCGCCAACATCATCCGTCGCGCCATCGAAGAGCCGCTTCGCATGATCGTCTCGAACGCTGGCGAAGAAGGTGCCGTCGTCATCGGCAAGATCCACGAGTCGAAGGAGTCCAACTACGGCTACAACGCCGGAACGGGCGCCTACGAGGACCTGGTCTCCGCCGGTGTTATCGATCCCACCAAGGTCACGCGGACGGCGCTGCAAAATGCAGCTTCGATCGCTGGACTGATGTTGACGACCGAAGCCATGATCTCCGAAATTCCGGAGAAAAAGGAAGCGGGCGGTCACCAGCATGGCGGTGGCGGCGGTATGGACGGCATGTACTAAGAATCAAGCTGCACCCAAGGAAAAGACCCCGGAGATCTCCGGGGTCTTTCCTGTTTAAGCGGTCCTCGCAGTTCTAGTTCGGTTCGCCACCGGTCAGTTGAATCTGCGCGGCCGCACGAAGCTTGACCCCGTGCTCCTTGGTCTTGAATCGCATTGGAACAAGCCCCTTCTTCTCTGGAGCATCGAAGCTTGCCACATACGTGTGGTCGAGAGCACCCAGGAACTGAGTGAAGAAGGGAGCGAGTGACGGTAACGGCCCGCGTAGCTGATTGAGAGCAAGACCGCCGGTCCCCTCCGCGATCTCATTCAGGTAGCTCTGCCCGCTGAAGGCTGCCGCACCTCCGCGAATCCCCGCATCTGCGGAGTAAATGGAATAGACGGAGATGCCAGCGCGCTGGGCGTCCGAGGTCGCATTATCCACGTAAGGGCTGTTTTGATTGAGCGGAGAGACGCTTCCATTGTAAGGATCAACCCCGTTCGTGATCATCAGAACGATGCGAGTCTTGCGTATCTGAGAAGAGGCAGCGGGACGGCCGTACTCTGCAGCCTCTCGCGGCCAGCTCTTGGAAAAATCTGAGAGACAGATGTAAGGGCTAGCGCTTAACCCAGGGCTCCCGAAGGGCAGGCGCAACTTCTGGGCGGCACTGGCGTGGTCGGTCGTGAACGGCTGGACCGGCGCGACCCTGCCATTCTGCATGTATCCGATCATCACCTCGACACCCGGTTTCAGTCCATTCAGAAACTGCTGAATATCTGAGAACTGACGCCCGATAGACGTCCGCAGACCATCATCAATCAGCAAGGCAACCTGGGTGTTTTCCGGAGCGAGCGGATCCAGACTTTGAATCGGCGTAGTATGCCCGCTAAGTTCCAGCGCTACGTTTGCCGGTGTGACCATCGCCGACTGCTTGGAATCGACGACAACAGCTGTACGGGTGGAAGTTTGAGCAGGGGAGCTTTGAAGCAACACAGCTGTGGCGGCAAGAAGCAGCGCCGAGAACATTTTAGGCGAATGGAACAGCATGTTCGCACCTCATTCTGTTAGACGTCTGTGCGGCAAACGCGACTCTCGCCAGCCACACTGAACCTGTTCCTCACGGCATACTTTGTTGCCCTCAGGAGAAGTGCGAGCTCTGGATCTCGTATTTCAAGGGAAAGACTCGGCGATAAGAAGAAGCGGCGAGCCTTGTAGCCATAAGCGCCTCTTTCCAGTTCCGCCATACCGGTGTTCTTTCGCGTCGTCACCGCCTCGGCTCCCAGGGGAGGACCTGCAGTAAACCCGATGAGTATGATCAGAATGAGGGGCGTCGAAAGCCTGACACCTGAGTGAGACAACATTGAGCAGCCAAAAAAGCGTGCCAGAAGACAAGCCAGACCAGGCACAGTCACGTCGCAATCGCGGGAAGACCGTTCCTCGGAGTTTAGTCGAGGCGAGTGAGGCGCAAGATGCGGCTCTGCTCGCTCGTGAACTTCGCACCTCGCAGACGCAGGAGGAACTTGCTGTCATTGTTCTGGTAGAGTTCACCGGAGAGTTCCGTAAGCGCAAGCAGATTACCGCCGCCGCTCGGCTTGCCAGCACGGCTGCAGCTGTCGTTGCCGGCGAAGAAAATATCGCAAGCTCTGCTGCTTCCACGCTCGATTTCGATGCCAGCCGAGCCGAATTTGAAGAGCTTGCCCGCTCAGCAGGCGCCACCATAGCTGCCACGCTTGTGCAACGCCGCCAACGGCCCGATCCATCAAGCCTCGTCGGTCAGGGCAAGCTCGATGAGATTGTTGCGGTTGTCGCCTCTACCAATGCCTCGCTCGTCCTCTTCGATCACGACCTCACCCCTTCGCAGCTCCGCAACATCGAATCTCGACTTCCCTGCCACGTCATTGACCGCTCGCAACTGATCCTCGACATCTTTGCCCGGCAAGCCAGAACCCGCGAGGGCCAGCTACAAGTCGAGTTGGCTCAGCTGGAATACCAGCTGCCCCGCTTGGCCGGCCGTGGTCGCGCCATGTCGCAGCTTGGGGGCGGCATCGGCACTCGCGGCCCTGGAGAGACGCAGCTCGAGACAGACCGGCGCAAGATCAACCTGCGCCTCGACCACATAAAGACTCAGCTCGATGCTGTCCGACGTATCCGGCATCAGCAGCGACAGCGTCGTGAAGCAGTCCCGGTGCCCGTAGTCGCCCTGGTTGGCTATACCAACGCCGGCAAAAGTACGCTCTTCAATGCACTCACCGAGGCCGGCGTACTTGCGTCAGCTCGCATGTTCGCCACCCTTGATCCCAAGCTGCGCCAGTTGCAGCTGCCTTCCCGCCGTAAGATTCTCCTCTCCGACACTGTCGGCTTCATCCGCAACCTGCCACACACTCTGGTTACGAGCTTTCGCGCGACACTCGAAGAAGTTGAGCGGGCCGAGATTCTTCTGCACGTCCAGGACGCCTCGAGTCCGATGCGCGAAGAACAGAAGCTCCAAGTGGAGCGAGTTCTAGGCGAGCTTGCAGTTTCAAGCAAACCCGTGCTCGAGGTCCTGAATAAGATTGACCTTGTTCCACCTGATCAACTTGGCCCCTTATCCCGGGATCGCCAGGCAATTGCAGTCTCATCGCTGCAGCGCACCGGTCTCGAAGAACTTCTGACGGCGATTGATGCGGCGCTGGTGGTGGATCCGCTCGTCGAGTCAAACTTTCGCTTTCCTCAGTCCGAAGGCTCGATCCTCGCCTCTCTTGAGGGCGGCGCCATCATTGACGAAAAGCGCTTTGAAGGGAACCTTGTCTTTCTTCGAGCTCGGGGACCGGCTTCCCTCCTCGACAGGTATCGCCGCTTTCGTGAGCGGTCTGCATAACGCACACACTACGATCGCGCTTTCCATACGATGAGGCAGATCAATCGCGATCGACCCCAAGGAACAACTAGCGTGTTCTAGAAGAGGTACAGGTAGCTTACAGATGCTTTGGACACGTGACCGTCTCGAGCGGTGAGAACGGTGCACCTTTCTCTGCCGCCTTGCGTGGTCCCGGCTCGTACCGATGCTTACCACCCTCAAACCTCTCGCACTTTCTCACGAGCAATGACACGAGTCGTCTGCCTTCAGTTTGGAAGGCGGCACATCGTTTGCCGGGTTGCTGTCGAAAAATCCCGAAGGTTTAAGTAGGAAGCCAATGTAAGCCGTCGGCATCACTGGGTAGTCCTCCAGTCTTGGAATATGCGTGTGGCCGAAGGTATACCAGAAGACCAGGTCGGTATCCTGGATCGCACGATCCTGCGCAGTCCATTCAAGCAGACCATCGCTGCACTTACTCTGATTTGGATATTCTCCAGCGGCGTAGCGCTCATCTTCAGAAAACGGAGTTACCCAAACGTGGTGCTCGACAAAGCCGGCGCGCTTGCGCCACCATGCGGAAGGCGCGCCGTACGGTACGGCATTATCACCGCCGAAGAAGCGATAACCGACAGGCTGTCCAACAGTATTCGTCACCGAAGGATTGACGATCTTCCAGGTGCGCCCGGTCTCGAGATTCAGGTTAGACATCGCCTGCCGCTCCGTCCGCAAGTCGGTCGCAACCGCGCGAAAGGCGTTTGCAAAAGTGTTCGCGTCGTCGAGTGCATCGGCGACCACGTCAAGCTGCTGCACGGTGTTCTTAGGTCCATCAATGTTCATGTCCAGTCGAACATTGAAGAAGTGCTGGTGGTTCGGCGCGAACAGGAGACGGTTGAGCATCGCTCCATGCGCCGGGCTTTCTCCAATCTGCGTTGCGCCTAAAGACAAGATGCCGGTCAGCTTGATTTCAAACTGGATATTGCCATCCTGGTAGAAGTACCAGAAGAACCCGTACTCGTAGTTCTCGACCGTGGACACGGATGAGATCACCAGCCGCCGGGATCGCCGCACCTCCGGTGCATCTGGCAATCGTCGATCTGTGTGCTTCCACAAAATACCGAAGTCTTCCTCGTGAATGCAGATCGCATTGCCGATGGTCAACGGTTCGCCCCGGCTCGTGCAGAGATGAGCGTCCAGGTACTGGATGTGACCAACGCAGTCACACCCAAGACGAAGGCTGTTGGCACACATCCCAATGCCGTACTCACCGACGTCGAAGGCGTTTTTGCGAACCTGCGTCGGGCGTGGATCACCGTAAGGGACCACCATTTCAGTCAAGGAGGCGCGATAGAGGATTGGCCGAGCTCGCCCGTGGTCCGTGTAGCGAACATCGTGAATAGTGAGGCCCTCCCGCGCGTCAAAACCAATCACCATCTGCCACTTCTGCCAGCGAATCTGATTGCCCTCCATGGTGAAGCTCGGGCCGTCCGGCTGCGTAATCACCAAGGGCTTGATGTCGGTGCGGAACTCAGTCACGCGATCCGCAGCATAGTCCGCCGGCTCCTTCGGCAGCGGCCAGATGCCGTGCTCTTCGACACGAATCACCTTCATCTGATTGAGATCGACGACGGGTCGGATGCCCTCAATAGGATGGGCGTAGCCGTTCTCTCCAGGTTCCGTACGAAGAAAGCATAACGGGCGCGCCAGGCGAAGCGAGCTGTCCTCCTCCGAGCCGTAGTTTCCCGCACTCCAGATATCGACCATAACGAGAGAGGTGTCGGAGACGCCGTAGTGACGCTCCAGTGCGGCTCGAAACTCCTCACTTACGAGGACAGCCCGCTCGCACTCCTCCTGCTCGTCAATCGACAGGGTAGGCTGAGCTCCGGCCGGCGCGATCTCCACCTTGACGACCTGATTTGCCGAAAGATCCAGGGTGACACGCGCAGCCTGATTGCTGCCATTGTCAAACAGAATGGCAAGTGCCTGGCGAGGTGATTCGATGATTTCAGGCCAGGCGTAAACCACCGGTTTCGGCGGTTCTTTTAACATGACGCTGATCACTCGTGTCGTCTCGGCGAAGGTGGGCTGTGCCTTGAGCAAAGCAAGGGCGGCAAAGATTTCGTCAGCTCTAAGCGGTTCGAGTGGATGAAAGGGCATGAGGCTCCTGTGTTAATGGTTACGTCCGCAAGGGACATATGAATCGCCGCTCGACAAATTACATCAGAGCGAGACTCCGCTCGATCAGATGCTGGGTGTCCGGTACGGGGTCAGCGTTCGAATCGGACTCCATGGAGAAGTACCCCCGGTAGCCCGCTTGTCTCGCAATCGTGAAAAGAGCGGATAGCGAAGCGGTATGTCGAACATTCTTGATCAGTTCGGCATCCTTCACGTGCGCAATATCGACCGCGAAGGCAAACATGGATCGGACCGCTTCGGCATTGAAGGTTTCATCGCCGCCCATCATTGAGTTTCCGAAATCCGGGAGCGCGCGCAGACCAGGGTTGTTCGCGGCGCGCAAAATCGCCGTCACACGAGCGGCGCTGCCGAGCACAGGATCGTCGTTTTCCAAGTTCACGATCACATTGCGCGTCGCTGCATACTCTACGACAGGTTCGAGCGCCTTCACGGGACCAGCGATGTCACCCACCCCGTTACAGCCTGGAACACCGATGCGGATGCTGGGTGACGCGAGCAGCACAGCGATATCGACCCACCTGCGATAGATAGCATATCCGGCCTGCCGAGCCGCAGGATCGGGACTACAGAGATCGACGTCCTCGTCCACGGGGATGTTCACGGTGTGGATGTCCGCACGATCAAAAGCCGCTCGCAGCTTGCGGATCTCGGCCAGCTCGGTTGAAGGAAAGTGCGCGTGCAGCGGCTCGATGCCGTAGACGTTGAACTCCTTGCGGATGTAACGAGCAAATTCAGCAAGATCCATGCCGGGTACCGACGTCGATCGTTCCGTATTCCGCGGCGCAATGAGCATCGCTCGAAAGGGATAGGTGGCAACAGCAAGACGCCGTCGCGGTTCGGCCGGGAACACGAGCCGCGACGCACGCGACAGCTGACTAAGAGCCTTGTGCGACGAGGCAAAAGCCGACAGCTGTAACATCGCGCGGCGCGAGACAGTCATACCGGTTTCGCCTCCTCGGTGCTGAAACGGCCTTTGCTGAACTGCTGCAGAATGTACTCCGAAGTACGCAGTGCGAAGGCCAGAATAGAGAGAGTGGTCGTTTTATCGGTGCAGTTCAGCAGCACACTGGCGTCGCACACGAAGAGATTTGCGACATCGTGGGTTTGGCCGAATCGGTTTGTGACGAAATGTTTCGGATCGTCTCCCATGCGGCAGGTTCCCGTCTCATGGAGGCTGTATCCAGGCGACTCCGGTTCACCATGGCCCTGGTATACGGCTCCGGCCTTCTCAAGAATCTGTCGGGCGCTTTGCTTGGAGTGCTCCCACATCTTCAGGGTGTTCTCGTCCCATTCGAAGTGCACACGCACCTGCGGAATACCGAA
Source organism: uncultured Acidobacteriaceae bacterium (assembly GCA_964242875.1). Classification (GTDB taxonomy): domain Bacteria; phylum Acidobacteriota; class Terriglobia; order Terriglobales; family Acidobacteriaceae; genus Edaphobacter. Next base: position 44,873 of record CAXTCB010000009.1, on the reverse strand, counting down.
GATATCTTTCTTTTCGGGATCGATATCGACGAAGTTCCTGTCAGAGCGTTGCGACGGTGCCTGAGTGGTCAGACTGACGGGCGTTGGGTATCGGCGCTTGATCTCTGTCTTGTATGCGGCGCCGAAGCCCTCGATCTCTTCGGTGTAACCAGGGAACTCATCGCATCCTCCGCCAGGATAGAAAGAATACCCGCGAAGAAAGGCTTCCTGCTTCGGGTCTTCGAGATTCTGCCAACGCGGAAGCCATGCGACCGTCGCGGCGGATACGTTGTCCGGGAAGCTGGGTCGACCAAGCAGTTGCGGGAAATATCCCTGCGCGGCGGTGCCGTAGAGATGATCGCAGAGGTTGCGACCAAGCTGTCCGCTGGAGTTGGCTATGCCCGTAGGCCAGTGCCGCGATCGAGAATTCAGCAGGATATGCGCCGTTGAAACGCAAGAGGCAGCAACCACCACCGCCTTCGCGTGCACCTCAACCTCCTGGTGGGTGATGCGATCGACATAGGCGACACCGGTCGCCTGCCCGCGTTCATCGACCATCACCTCACGCGCGATGGCATTGGTTCGAATCTCGAGGTTGCCACCAGCCCGCGCTCCCGGGAGGAAGAAGTACGGCGTAGAGAAGAAAGCGCCCACATCGCAACCGAAGGTGCAGTTGCCGCAATAATGACACGCCGGCTGCTTTCCGAGCGACCGCGTGAGCTGCGCAATGCGATCTGGCAGATACGGAATACCGGACTTGCGCGCACCGTGGGCAAGCAGGTAATCCATGTAGCGAAAATTGATCGGCGGCAGGTAATCGCCATCTGGATTGGACGGCCTGTTCTGTTGGGTGCTGGCCACTCCGATCAGCTGTTCCACGCGCGTGTAAAAAGGGGCGATCTCGTCGTAGTTGACTGGCCAGTCGACATCGAAGCCATCGCGGGATGCCGCTTTGAAATCGATCTGCGCCATGCGCGCCGCCGAGCGCCCCCAGAAGTTCGTCTTGCCGCCCACGGCATAGCAACGGGGCCAGGTCCATCGTGTGCCGGGTGCCGTGGAGTACGCGATTTCGTGCTCCCATACATCCGAGGGGACGTACTCGCTATCCATGTACCCAATGCTCTGCTTCCGCCGCTGCGGTGAATCAAAGCCACGGAACGGCAGGTCGTAGGGCTGCTTATGCTCGCGAAAATCCTTCGCGGGGACGAGCTCGCGCGAAGCATTCAGCGCACAGACCTTCAGCCCCGCGGCGCAGAGTGCATGGATCGTCATACCGCCACCGGCCCCGGTGCCGATGACGATCACATCGTAGACCTTTGCAGCAGCGTTCATCGTGCGACACCGAGGCTTGCGAAAAAGCCATCCTGCGGGACGGCCGGCGAGTCAGCATAGAAGCGAAGGCCAGGATAGTCCAGCGACTCAAGACCGATGCGGCTGGTGTAGAAACCCATCACTGTGTAATGGCGCATTACGGAGAAAAACTCCTGTCCTGCCTTTTCGGTATCGCGGAAGTTCTTCTTATAAGCAATGCGTTCAAGAAGGCTGGTCTGGTCAGCAGCTGAAAGTGTGTGGAATCTCCCGCCGACCGCTGCACTGTCTAACCACGCAAGCCCGCCGCGAAATCTCAGCTGCAGTGCCGCATCCTGAGAGACCACGAAGTCGATGAATTCGGCGACACCGGCGTCGGTGGCGCCAGCTTCTGTGGCCGGAGTCGTGTGTGGCTGTGCAGCGCCGGAGTGGAGTGGTTTCGTGGCCGCGTGCGTTGAGGCCGTACTCGGCAAAATCAGCTCCGCCAGGCCGATCACGGTTGTGTACTCTGCCGGAGTGAAAAATTTCGGCACGTAGTGGGCCGGGTGAGTCCGCGGGGGCGGTGCGGCGTGATGAGACATTTGCGGCTCTGGCTTTGCAAACGCGTAGGCCCATCGCTGAAAACCCGGAGCGCCGCTTGCCATAGACGCGCAGGCAAGCGCCTGGAGCACTTGCCGTCTGTTTGGTGCTTGACCTGCCATAAAGCTCCTGTCATGCATGCATCCGAGAGTTTAGGATCGATCGGGGTCGTCGCTGCCTGGTCTCAGGCCGATCTCGCCTCGAACAACGGAAATCCAGATTCATCTGCCGTCACTTCGGAGGCGTAGCGGAAATCTCCCGGTTGTATGCCTCGCCAGAGTGCGGTGCGATAGGCAGCGACCTGCAACGGAACAATATCGAAAATGGGCAGTAGCACTGGCGGGATGCCGGCCGGCCACTTGAGAAGCAGGAGATCTGCATCGCTAGCACCCTCTGGTAAAGGTCCGATCCAACGAACACTTGCGTTCATCGCACACAGATCGGAAGCAAGTTTCCAGTCCAGAGGCGCCGTCGCTGCTGGGGTGCCAATGATCAAGGCGCGAAACGCCGCCGACGTGACTTCGACCGGACCGTGACGAAACTGCCCAGAAGACATCGCCACCGTCGCAGCTTTGGCAGTCTCATGGAAGAGCAGCGCCCCTTCGCTGATCGTGGCGAGCGCACTTCCCCGACCGAGCAGATAGAGCGGATCCGCTCCAGTGAAGACGTTCCGCCAGCTTTCGCTAGCCTCCAGGGAGTGATCAATCATGGCGGCGAGCAAAGGAAGGGCTGCAGCTGCCTGCGACGCCAAATCGCTCCTGGATGCCACAGCCTCCTCCGCCATCAGAAGCAATGCCAGTATGGTGCTCGTGTAAGTTTGCACTGCGATCAACTGATCAGCGGCAGCACCAATCAAGAGCGTTTGATCGGCTAACTTCGCGAGCTTCGAATCGGGAAGGTTCGTAACAGCAATCACTCGCGTTCCCGTTCGCTTCATCTCCTGCGCAAGCTCTAGGACCTCAATCGATCCGCCGGAACGAGAGATCAGTAGAGCAACATCCTCCCTCTTCCAGGAACCTTCCCCAAAGTGGAGAAGCTCTGCGCTCTCCGCATGGCGAACGCGTACGCCATGCCGCTCGAACACCTGCACAACCGGAAGCGCTGCAAAGAACGATGCGCCCATGCCGGTCACGATAATGGTTCCAGAGCACTGTGCAAGCAAGCGGCCGCACGCCACAAGATCATGATGTCCCGCACCGGTATAGAAGTCGAGCACGCCCTCGAGGGATCGGACCTGACCGAGGATGTTCTCGAGCATCGGAAGACGCGTCACGCCTCCCTCCGCGAAAGCCACTCAGCGATAGGAGAGGAGCCTGTGGGCGTGAACGGAAACGTGACCTTATGCCCCAGTCCCGCTGAAGCGTAGGCCGCGTACACGGCTTCGAGCACCAGTCGGCCATCTTCACCTGTAGATTGGCACGTCTCCAAGCCTCGAATACAGCGCGCAAAGTGCCTCATCTCCTGAGGGAAACCGTAGTTCCACGCCTCCTCAAAGACAGGGTAGAGCCAACCCGTGGTCGTTGGAGCCTTTTCTACCGCATATCCGACGCCATACTCACTGTAGGTGGTTAGTGCATTTCCCATCAGAAGATTGGCCATCGTAAGCCCACCCTCACCAAATACCTCGATGCGATCATCCATGCCGCCGCGCCGCGCCCAGCTGTTCTCGATGATGCTGAAGCAACCTCCGTCGAACTCGAGGATCGTAACTGCCTCATCATCGGCTCGCGTCCTGCTTCCATGAACGTAGGTTCCGAGATGCGAATAGATGCTCTTCAGCGTGGGCTTGTTTAAAAACCAGTGAGCAAACGCGATGCCATGACATCCAAGATCCAGAAGTGCTCCACCACCGGAACGCTCAACATCCCAGAACCAGTCACTGTGCGGCCCGAAGTGCTTTTCACTCTGCTTAATTAAGTGAACTTTGCCAAACGCCCCGGCTTCTGCCATCTCCTTGGCCTTGAGATATTTTGGTGTAAAGAGAAGTTCTTCGGCATACATCAGCAGCACGCCATGTTGTTTGCATGCCGCGATCATCTGATCTGCTTCCGCCAGCGTGACACATAGAGGCTTCTCACAAAGGACGTGTTTGCCAGCTTGCGCAGCAGCAAGAGTCATCTCGCAATGCAGCGAATTCGGCGCCGATATCGTGACTGCTTCCACGTTGGAACATCTCAGCAGATCGCGATAATCGGTGTAGTACTCCGGAATGGCGTGTCGTTGGGCAAACAGTCTGGCATGATCTTCGCTTGGGGATGCGACCGCGCTTACGACCATCTCCGAAGCAATCATCGCGATCGAGGACGCGTGACAGTCTGCCTGAAACTGTGAGCCGATGATCCCTACCTTTACCGGTGTCACGACGCGATGTCTCCGATCAGAAGTAAGCTCAGGGGGTGCCATGCATGTTCCCGTGCGGTTTCGGATAGCACCTCAGTCCCGCACCGCACAAACCGGTGAGCGCTGAGAAAGTCATCAACCTAAGAACGCCGTGCCGGATCTAATCCCCGTTTCCTTGCAATATACGTGAGAAATCGATGGTCTCGGCAGAAAGGCACCAGACGAAAGTTGTTCTTGAGGATCAACCCCGCGGACCTATCAACAGACGGCGGTCAGCCTTGCACACGTGACACACTGCCTGTAAAAGGAAGGAGGAGTTTCATGAGACATCTTAGGAAAACGCTCGCTCTTCTCAGCCTCACTGGCTTCTCCATCGCTCTTCAAGCGCAGGCCACTCACGTAGCCAAGCGAACGCCGGCAGGCAATGCAAGCGATGGAGGCGAGGTCTTTCAGCGTCAATGCGTGATGTGTCACTCGAGCGAACCGAATACGAAGATTGTAGGTCCAAGCCTGTATCACGTCATGAAGGGTCCGCACCCGGTCACAACGCGAGCCGTGCAGGAAATCACCGCCAACGGCAAAGGCACCATGCCAAGCTTTCGCGATAAATTGACAGAGCAGCAGCTTGCCGATCTCCTCGCCTATTTGCGTACGCTCTGAGACATTGCAAACGTAAACAACTCCGCTGCTACGCAGCCTGTGAGCCCGTGGAGTGATTGCCGCCCGAGCGTTCGCGCCTCCCTAGAAGACAAACTTCGCGGCGAGTTGCAGAATTCTTGCATTGTGCGCCGCAGTTGCCGTTAGGAACGGATCCGCAGCACAGGCGGCAGCCCCGTAGCATACGGAGGAATTAATCGCACTCCACTGCGTGTGATTGAAGACGTTGAAACCTTCCACACGGAACTCAAAGTGCATCCCTTCCCGGACAGCAAAGTTCTTGAACAGACCCATGTCGTAGTTGGTGCGCTTGGGTATTCGAAGAATATTCCTGCCGGCATCCCCGTAGGTAAGTCCGCGAGGAAGAGCGTAGGCATCACTGTTGTAGAGCCTTGGGCCCGAGTTGACGTCCCCTCGCTTGATCGCGGCCGACCCATGGATATTACCCACGATATCGGGGTAGGAGCCGATCGCGCTCACAGTATTGCCGGTACCGGCATTGTCGGATTGTGAGAGGCTGCTGTTGTTGTTGATGCTGAACGGAGTTCCCGTCTGGAAGCCAGTCAGGTCGGAGACCTGCCAACCGCCAAGAACGGAGTGCAGCAGCCCAGGTTGGGTAAAGAACGGTAGATCGAAAACGATGCTGATCTCGAGAACATGTTTCTCGTCGAAGTTCGACGTGGCCCGGCTGGCTCCCACGTTGTAGGCATTCGGTATCTCCGCTCCGATACCGCCGTCAGAAGCGTCATCAAGCGAATGGCCGTAGGTGTACGCCAGGCTGCCGTTCAGATGACCGAAGGAGCGGGTAACCCCCACCTGCAGAGCATTGTAGTTAGCGGAAGCGATGTTTTCGGAATGAGTAATGCCCGCGATGCCAAGGAATGGCCGTAGAGGATCCGGAGTGTTTCCGCAAGCAATGGCAAGATGGTTGGCGATGTCTGTCGAGACTGGCTGGCCGCTGACGGTTGCCGCATAGCTCACCGGACCGCCAGTCGTGCCCACCGATGCAACGCTGTCGCAGTCGTCAGCAGAGATCGTCTGCCCGGGCCCGTAAGGATTCCCCGCGAGCGAGATCGGCTGGAGCTGATTGCCCTCATGCCGAACAGGCAGATGGCGACTGACGCTGCCAACATAGGCCACCTGCATGGTCGTATGACTAGGCAACTGACCCTGCACAGCGAAGTTGAACTGCTGCACATACGGCCAGACCGCGTGAGTCGGAATCTGGAGGACGTTCAGCGGAAACTGTGTAAGCGCCGTGCCACCGGCGTTATAGCCAACAAAGTTAGAGCGGCTTGGAATCTGCACCACCGGAGCTGTGCTCTCGAGGTACTCGGAGTTGCTCTCATTGCCGTTCGTATGCTCGAAGAAAACACCGTAGCCTCCGCGAATGGAGAGCTTGCCACTACCAAAGACATCGTAGGCAAAGCCGACACGTGGAGCGGGGTTGAAGAGGTGCCCGCTCATGCATCCGGGAGGTGTGCCGGTCGTACCGCAGATGACAATGCCGTTGAACAGGTTGGGAGAACCGCTGGTGATCGAGCCGTCATCGTTGAGTTGGGGCGCGGCAGCCGCGCTATATGCCCCCGGCTCGAAGTTTCCGGACTGCTTGCTGATATCTCTATAAGTTCCGAAAAGGCTGAGCCGTAAGCCCATGTTCAAAGTCAATTTGGGGGTTGCCCGCCAGTTATCCTGGAAGTAGGGCTCCAGGATTTTGTAGCGGTTGTAGTACTTCGGCTGCGCTGATGTCTGCGTAAAGTTTGCGACCCGGCCGACTAGCAGATCAGCAAATGCATTCCCCGTGGTGACTCCGGAAGAGGTGTTGAAGTTGTACGTTCCCTGATTGTTGCCGGTGCTGGGCTCATTCTTTTGCGCAGCGATATAGGTAGCTCCGAAGATGAAGGTGTGATTCCCAAGTGTCTTTGTGACGTTGTCGCGGTACGAGTAGGTCGGGTTAGAGTTCTGCCAAGGAAAATATCCGGTGTCGACATTAAAACCGCCGCCGTACGCACTGTTACCCGCCACGTTGATGGACGGGAGCACATTGCCGTAGCCATTCTCAAAGAATCCGGCGCCGGTGAAGTCCTGCCGGCCGATGCCCGGGGTGGTGTTGATGAGGGTGATGTGGTCTGTGGTGTAGTCCGCGACGAACTCGTTGACCAGCGAAGGCGTGGCCGCGTAGGTGAGATTTGCGACCATGTCGATGCCGGGACCGGCAAAGCTGTTCTGCACTGTTGGAAAAGAGTTGCTCTGGAAGGTAGGAGGGTTGCTGACGGTGGACCAGGAATCGTAGATAAAGCGGAAGAAGCCGCGCAGCTTGGGACTGACCACCTGATCGACACGGAAGAGCTCCTCGCGGTTCGTCGTAAGCTGCGAAGGAGATGCGCGATAGAAGGAGGAGGTGCCTGAGCCGACGTTGGCGGCTGGGATTAAAGCGAGGAGCGCTGCGCCGTTGGGATCAATCGCTACTTGATTGTTCGTGTACTGAGCACCTGTTGTGGGATCAACAGGGCAATCGGCGTTCAAAATGGTAGAAGGACCCTTCGGGTCAGGGTTTGGAACTTGATAGCAGAGGTCAGAAAAGTTGCCAGTCCGTTCCGCGTCGGATGGCACCTGTTGATTGAACACAGTACCCGGAACGTTTTCGTGGCGCCATTCCTGCGAGTAGAAAAAGAACGTCTTTCGCTGGCCCGGGGTATAGAGCTTCGGGATGCGAACGGGACCGCCGATGGTGAAGCCGTAGTCGTGCTTCTTATAAGTGGGTACCGTTGTCTGAAAGTAGTTCCGCGCGTTGAAGGCGTCGTTGCGCAAGAATTCAAAGACGTCACCATGATAGCTTTCAGTACCGGACTTGGTCTGCGCGAGCACCGTCCCGGAAGCATTGCGGCCATACTGCGCTCCGTAGTTGGAGGTGAGGACTTCAGTCTCAGCGATCGCGTCAACATCGGGGTAGACGTTCAGCGTACTATTGCTCCCGTTGTCCATAAGACTCGAACCATCAAGCTCCCAATTGTTGTACTCGGTACGTCCGCCATTGATGCTGTAGGACACGCTGCCACCCACGCCGGTGGCGCCCTCGTCCTGGCCCGTTTGATTGATGACGCCTGGAGACAGCGTGACAAGCTGGCTAAAGTTACGGCCATTTAGGACCAGTTGCGTGATCTGCTTTCCGGTGATGGTGAACGAGATCTCTGGCGACTCGGTCTGCACTGTCCCGAGTCCCTCACCACTGACCTCTACCTTTGTGTTAACGGACCCAACCGTAAGCTTTGCGTCGACGCGCTCCGTGCGCGAAACGCGAAGCACGATACTCGAAGCCTCAAACTGCTCAAATCCCGTCGCCACGACCTGAAGGCTGTATGTGCCCGCCTCCAGAGCTGGAAACGCGTACTCGCCCGCACTGTTCGAAGTGACATGAAGAACGGTTCCCTGGCCAACCCTGGTGAGCGTCACCTGCGCATTCGGAACGGTATCGCCGCTCGGATCTGTCACACTTCCATTGATCGACCCTGACTGTTGTGCCATGAGCAAGGCCGGCGAAAACAGGCAGCCCAGCAGGATTAGGAAAGCGAGCCATCCCATCGTCATCTTCTGCTTCGCCGCTCTTTGAATCGCACACCGATCCATCGGCTCGCACTGGTTCATTCTACGGAATCGTTCACAGCCAATGAGCACACTGCCTCCACAAAGAATCGAGGTTCAATCGCTTCGTCCGACGTTACGTCCATCAGTTGGTTAAGAAGTGTTGCGATGTTATTTCGTTTATCACCGTTGTCAAGCGGAGTTTTTGTAGGTTCGCTGCTCAAAGCGATGGGCGAAGAGATAGTAAGCGAAACTGATCTCAGCCGCAGATGACTTGCCGGGTAAACTGCCGGAAGAAAGGTTCGAGCCAGTGGTGCCTCTGCCCAAAGTTCGGCTCATGCTCCTGCTCTGTCTGTCGCAGGCGACACCCTCTCGCGCCATCGTTGCCATTGAACGACCTGCATCGACAGTCACCTCGTTCGCATTACGCCTGGCATCATCGTTCAGCCCGCAGGACCAGCAGTTCACCGCCCCCCCAGCGCCAGAGGAACTCTTCCGTCTCGGCAAACAAGCCCTCGCTCGTGGAGATTTCTCAGCCGCTGAAGCTTACTTCCACCAGGTGATCGCTCTCGATCCGGCATCGTCTCCAGCACATGTGAACCTTGCCGTCACGTATATGCGTGAGAAACGCTGGAATGATGCATTGCTCGAGCTACGACAGGCTCAGACACTCTCTCCAGAAGAGCCGGGAATCCTGCTCAATATTGGTCTTGCTTACTACAGGAAGAATGATTTCGCCGCAGCCATCGCACCCTTCACCTCCTTCCTTCACAAGGCTCCGAACTCACTACAGGCGCGATATCTGCTCGGGCTTTGTTACTTCTTCACCGACGAATACAAAGAAGCCGCGACCATCCTCGCTCCACTCTGGGATCAGGAGGCAACTCACCTCAACTACCTCTACGTCCTCGCGATTGCAGCGAGTAAGTCGTCTGACTCCACCCTGCAACAACGAGCTTTTAACCAGATGCTTGCAATCGGTCAGAACTCGCCCGAGTTTCATCTCTACATGGGAAAGGCCTGGCTCGCACAGGACGATACCGCCAAAGCACTGGAGGAATTCCAGACAGCCATTCAAGCCCGACCAGATCTTCCCCTCGCCCATTACTTTCTCGGTCGCACGCTTCTGGAACAGCATGCCTATCCGCAGGCTGAAGCTGAACTGCTAAAAGATGTAACGCTCGAACCGGACTTCGCCTACAACTACGAGGATCTCGGCATCCTCTACGCCCAGTTAGATCAACCCGAGAAAGCGGAGCGTTACTTCAAACAGGCGATAGCTCGTAATAGCTCTCTCGTCAACTCCTGCTTTGGTCTTGCAAAGTTGTATCGCAAGAGCGGAAGGTTACAGGACGCTTTGAAGCTATTGGATGCCGCTGAAGCACTCGCGCCAACAAGTGCAAGCCTGCACTACACAAGAGGACAAGTGCTGGCGGCTCTAGGGGAATCGGCCGAGGCTCACGTTGAGTTCCAACAGTCAGCGCATTTGCTTGGCGCCTTCAATCAGCGTCTGCAGCAAGGATTCTCCGGCGATCGATCGGCCGACGCGCAGGGTGCTGCGGAGCAATAAAGTGGTGTAAGCAGAGTTCCCCTCTCCTGCTCTTCACATCTCGGGCTCGTTGGCTTCACTCTGGCCAGTTCCGGAGCTTACCGAGACACGTGCTCGCGATTACGTGCCCGCGTGCTCGCACTCCTCTTCCGAGTGGCCACGTACTGAGACCGAGGTCGGATGTCACTCTGGCGGCTCCAGCGTCGTAAACCGTCATCCAGCTCGCAACGTCTCCATCGGATCAGTCCCGGCTGCTTTTATGGCCGGCAGGAACGCAGCTATGAGAAAGACGAGAAGTAGGACGCCCGCAGCGACGACCACGCTTGCCGGATCAAATGCTTTTACTCCGTAGAGAAAGGAACGCACAGCATAGCCGGCAGCCCACGCGCCTGCGACGCCGGGAAGAAGTCCCAGCAAGGCCATCCTTCCAGCCTGGTGCATGACCAACCCGGCTGCTTCGCCGCGAGTCGAACCTAGCGCCATACGAATTCCGATTTCCCGACGACGCAAGGTGACCGAGTATGTCAGCACGCCGTAGATTCCGAGGGCCGACAACAATAACGCGACAACGCCAAATCCCGCTACAAGGCGCAGGGTAAGTCGCCTTTGACCCAGCGATTGAGTGATCCCGTCCTCCATGGATCGTAGATTCATCTCGACCATGGTTGGGGCCTCTTTGGTGATGACAGCACGAAGTTCAGAGGCAAGCACTGAGGGCGGCAAAGGGGACCGTACCGCATATTGCGCTGTCATACTGAAAACTTCACTTAACAGCGAGCCTGTAGGTAGCTGTCTGTAGTCGAGGTAAACCATGGGCTGATACGGCGCCCCAAGATCACCTCCCTGCATCTCGTTTTCCACCACCCCGATGATGGTCATGGGCTGAAGGAATGGGAGATCAGCCTCTGTCTCACCTTGATTGCGATGAAAGCGAAGGGTCTCACCAATGACTTCTCGTCCGGCGAAATACTTTCTGAGCAAGGCCTCATTAACCAGCACCTCTATCGCCGAGCCGGCTCCGCGGCCAGTGGTGAAATCGTGTCCTCGGGATAGTCGGATCCGGCTCGTTCGCACAAAGTTCGCACTCACCATGCTGTAAAAGGCGGAGTCTCCCCGACGGTACTCAAGCCCGGACGCCTCCGTGGCGCCGTCCAGGACCATGTTGTAGCTCGAAAAGGGAACCTCCGTCTGCATCGTTACTGATTGCACTCCGGGGAGCGTCTCAAATTGTTCCAGCAGAACGGTCTCAATCGCGCGCGAACGCTCAGGATCTTGATTCTGTTGCTCTGGCATCAGGACCAATGTCGTTACATCATGAGGATCGAAGCCAAGCTTAACGTTCTGTAAAGACTGCAAAGTCCGCACGAAGAGGCCACTGATCACGAGCAACACGCAGGTGAGCCCCACCTGAATTGCCACCAGAGCTCCCGGCAATCCGGATCTTCGAGAAACGCCCCTGAGGTTGAAGCGCGTCGTGGTTTGCTGGCGGATGTGAACCAGAGGCGCGATAGATGCGGCAAACCCTACAAGCACAGCGAGCATGCCGGTGCAGCCCAGAACACTTGCATGAACGGATAACTCATCGAAGCGGGGGAATCTCGTCGCGTAGGTATGCCGCACGAGATTGATCGCCGCATAAGACAACGCACCTCCGAGTGTCGCGCCCAAGAGAGAGATCAGGAGACTCTCCGTGAGTAGTTGCTGAACAAGCCGTCCAAAACTCGCCCCCAACGCTGAACGAGTCGCCAATTCCTCCATCCGGCTGGCCGCACGTCCAATCTGCAGGTTCGCCGCGTTGGCACAAGCAATCAGCAGCAACACTCCAACGCCACCAAGCAGCGCCAACAGAGGCCGCTGCATATCTCCGACGACGAGGTTGCGGTAGGAACGCATGGCCAGGTGCCTGTCCCGCTCCGCATATCTTCGATCGGCGTGTGCAAAGACCCTTCGCGCATCGTCCAGTGCCTGCTGTGCCGAAACGCCCTCCCGAAGGCGAGCAATCGTGAGCGCCGACTCAATCTTGAACTCATCCTCTCCTGAGGCCTTGATCCAGACTGGCAGGTAAACGATCGGACCAGACGTTTCCTGGGAAACATGGATACCAGCGGGAAGCACGCCGATAACGACGCGAAGCTCGCCTGACACCTTAATCGTCGACCCAACTGCCTTTGGATCAGCCTGAAGTCGATCGCGCCAAAACTCGTCGCTCACAACGGCCACGGAAGCACGGTCGTCGCCTTTACCAAGCGTGCGTCCGAGCTTTGCTTGAACACCGAGCACTGAGAAGAACTCCGGCATCACTTCCGTCAGAGCCGAAATGCGCGTTCCGTCCGAGGCGGTCACGGGCCTCACCATCGTGTTGTATCCGCTCACGCCGGCGAAGGAACGAGTACTGCGCTGCATCTGGTCGATGACGTTGTAGGACAGTGCATGAGGCGAGACGGAATTACCCTGCGGGACATCTTCACTGTAAAGCTGCACCAGTCGCTCTGAATGCGGGAGCGCCACAGGGTGTACCAGAGTCGACTCGATAATCGCCAGCATGGTAGTCGCAGACCCAAGCCCCAGCACGAGCGTACACAGGAGCGCGGCCGTGTACGTTGCAGCCCCGCGCAAGCTGCGCACCGCGAATCGAACGTCTTGCAGCAGGCGCTCCAGCCACAGCCCGCCCCAGACCTCGCGGGACTGCTCTGCAGTGAGCAGAACATTGCCGAACTTCTTCCTTGCAGCTTTTGTCGCGTTCTCCGGCGACATTCCGGCATCAAGATTTTCCTGCGTTTCGAGTTCGATGTGTGTCTCGTACTCCTGCAGCAATTGCTTCCTTCGATCACTCCAACCAAACATGAGCGAGTCCTCCCATCAAGGGATTTCCTCTGCCACCGGCGCCAGGATCAGCGCGATTGCGCTTGAGAACTTCTGCCATCTCGAAGCTTCAACAACGAGCTGTTTGCGCCCTTTTGCCGTCAAGCGGTAGAACCTGGCCTTCCGATTGTTCTCGGAGATGCCGTCCTCGGCAGCAAGCAAGCCCAGCTTAAGCAAGCGTTGGAGGGCCGGGTAGAGGGAACCGTGACCTACCTGCAACGCCTCGCCTGAGCGCCGCTCGATCGAACGAACGATCGCGTGGCCATGAACGCGCCCGGCAGCGACCGTCTGAAGAATCAGCATATCCAGAGTCCCTTGCATCACTTCGAGTTGCTGATCAGCGCTTCGGGTCGACATTCCACTGAAGCGTAGGTCAGCCTCAGGTCGACTGTCAAGGGGAGC
>CAXTCB010000009.1:0-31515 GCA_964242875.1 uncultured Acidobacteriaceae bacterium | reverse complement strand
TGAGAAATGCTGTGGCTTTCTTAAGGAGTGAGGCCCGCATCCTCGGCGCGGGCTCCGCACATAGGTCTCACCTCGCAAAGCTGCATGGATGCCCATCCGCCTCGCCCCTTGACGGCTCCGTGTCTGTCTCCGTATCGTTCGGCAAGCTCGTGATGATCTGGTGTGCAAGAATCACTTAGCCAAAGAGAACAACCATCGGCGAGGTCATTGCTTCCTGGATGTTGCTCGCCCTCAGCCGTAGTGAACTCGGGCGAGACGACTCTACCGAGGGCACTGGCAATCATCTGGTTAGTGAGAGCATCCCCCGCCACCGTCTCCTCCAATCATTTGGAACACTCCAGGAATTGACTATGTATCTCGGCATCGATTGTGGAACTCAGGGCACGAAGGCGTTGCTGGTCGATGCCTCCGGAAAAGCACTTGGCCGCGGCTACGCCCCTCATGCCCTGATTGAAGGTGCCTCTGGCGCTCGCGAGCAGGACCCGGCATGGTGGGTCGAAGCGCTCCACCAGGCTGTTACATCCGCCCTCCAGTCCGCCGGCGGCTCAGTCAACGTGCGCGCGCTCGGAGTCAGCGGTCAGCAGCACGGGCTCGTCGTGCTCGACGAGAGCCTGCAGGTCATCCGCCCCGCCAAGCTCTGGAACGACACCGAGACCGCACCGCAGAACTCCGCCCTCATTCAGCGCTTCGGCGGCCGCGCTGAGTTCTTCCGTCGCTTTGGCATCGTTCCACTCACCGGATACACGGTCTCAAAGGTCCTGTGGCTGGCCGAATTGGAACCGGAGAGCTTCGCCCGCATCCGTCACATCCTTCTTCCGCATGAGTATCTCAACTTCTGGCTTACTGGAAAGCTTCGATCCGAGTTCGGTGACGCCTCTGGAACCGCCTTCTTTGACGTTCGTTCCCGCGCGTGGGCTCGCGACGTTCTGGACGAGATCGATGGGGGGACCGGCCAGCTCTTTGCCGCCCTGCCTCCTCTGATCGGTCCGCAGGATCTTGTCGGCACGCTCCGTCCTGAGGTCGCTACTCAGCTTGGCCTCTCGTCACAATGCGTTGTCTCCGCGGGCGGCGGAGACAACATGATGGGAGCTATCGGCACGGGAAACGTGCGCACAGGTGTCGTCACCCTTAGTCTCGGGACCTCCTCCACGGTCTACTCCTTTAGCGATCGGCCTGCGCACGATCCCTCCGGCAATGTCGCCCCTTTCTGCTCCTCCTCGGGTGGCTGGCTCCCCCTTGTCTGCACCATGAACGCAACCAACGTCGTCACCAGCACCGTCAAGCTCCTGGGCAAGTCCGTTGCGGAGATTGATCCGTCGCTTGACGAGACATCGCCTGGTGCTGACGGCCTCGTGTTCCTGCCCTTCCTGAACGGCGAGCGCACTCCTGACCTCCCCACGGCCCGTGGCTCTTTGCACGGCATCTCCTCCACCAACTTCACCCCCGCCCACCTCATCCGCGCTGTCGTCGAAGGTGTCAGCTTCGGCATCCTTAATGGCCTTGACCTCGTCCTCGAAGGCAGGCGCGCGGACACGCTCCGCGTCATCGGCGGCGGCGCCCGCTCGCGCGCTTGGCGCCAGCTGCTTGCGGACGCGACGGGAGCCACCATCGATGTTCCCATTGAAGAAGAGTCCGGCTGTCTCGGAGCGGCCATTCAGGCCATCGTTGCTTCAGAAGCCGCCTCCGGCCACCCACTCACCTTTACTGACGTCGCTGATCGCCTCGTTCAGGTTGACCTCGCCAGCACCTGCCATCCGCGCCCTGAGCTCTACGCCGCCTATCAGCAGGCCCGCGCTCTCTATCAGCAGCAGCTCCATCGGGCATACCCCTCGTTAGCATCGGCAGAAGTGGTTGGCGCGTAAGTCGATTGCGCTCACTCGGCCATTGCCCCGCTTGCCTGAACCAACAGCTTCGTCGTCCTACTCGGAGGCCATCACCACTATGTCAGATACCGTCTTCTCCCCATTTCCCACGGTCACCTACGAAGGCTCGGAGAGCGACAACCCGCTTGCCTACCGCTGGTACGACGCCGGCCGCATCGTGCTCGGTAAGCCACTCGCCGAGCACCTGCGCTTTGCTGTCGCCTACTGGCACTCCTTCGCCATGACCGGCACCGACCCTTTCGGTGGACCCACCATCCATCGACCCTGGATGGCCCCGGGTGATCCCATCGCTCAGGCAAAGCTCAAAGCAGACGCCGCCTTTGCTCTCTTTCGCGTCCTTGATCTTCCCTTCTTTTGCTTCCATGACGCCGATATGGCGCCACCGGCCGACACTCTCTCCGACACCCTTAAGAACTTCCACATCATGGCCGATTACTTGGCCGAGAAGATGACCACCTCCACAGCAAAGCTCCTCTGGGGGACAGCAAACCTCTTCAGCGCCCCGCGCTTTATGGCAGGCGCCTCCACCAATCCCGATCCCGATGTCTTTGCTTGGTGCGCCGCCACGGTCAAACACTGCATGGACGTTACGAAGCAGCTAGGCGGCTCCAACTACGTCCTCTGGGGCGGTCGCGAAGGGTACGAAACCCTGCTCAACACAAATCTGGGGCAGGAACTCGATCAGATGGGCCGCTTTCTCGCGCTTGTCGTCGAGTACAAACACAAGATCGGCTTCGATGGACAGATTCTCATCGAGCCCAAGCCGAAGGAACCCACCAGCCATCAGTACGACTTCGACACTGCCACTGTCTACGGATTCCTGAAGCGCTATGGCCTCGAGAATGAGGTCCGTGTCAACCTCGAAGCCAATCACGCTACCTTGGCCGGTCATAGCTTCGAGCATGAGATCGCCACCGCCGGTGCCTTGGGCATCCTCGGCTCCCTTGACATCAACCGCGGCGACGCTCTGCTCGGCTGGGATACCGACCAGTTTCCCAACGACCTCTGGACCATGACCATGAGCATGTACCACGTCATCAAAGCCGGGGGTCTTGGCAAGGGCGGTTGCAACTTCGACGCAAAGGTTCGTCGACAAAGCTTTACGCCAGAAGATATGGTCCACGCTCACATTGGTGGCGTCGATCTCTGTGCGCGTGCCTTCCTCACCGCGGCCAGGCTCATCGAAGATGGCAGATACGATGCTCTCCTCGAGGAACGGTATGCCGGCTGGCAGACGCCCGACGCGCAAGCCATGCTCAGTGGCAAGCGAACCCTGGATGAGATCGCAGCTGGCGCCGAGAAGATCAACATCAACCCCCAGCCCCGCTCAGGCAAGCAGGAGCAGATCGAAAATCTTCTTATGCGCGCCATCTACACGGACAAGATCTAGTCTGAAGGTGAGCGGTTGAGCATCGACGTTCCATCTCCAAGGCCTGACACTCCCGCTTTACCCGAAACCGGAGTGTTGGAACATGGCAGGCTCACCGGCACGCCTCGTGGCGCCGTTAGAGAGAAACGATCAGTTGCCGTGGTGTTGTTGGAGCGGCTGGCCCAGCATAGCTGAAGCTGGGCTAGACTCCGCCAGGTCGCTTCCCAGGGCGAAGGCTCGCGTGGCGATCTGCTGTCAGTGCCGAACCTGAACGACGATGAGGGAGGCGTCCTCGTGGACGCTAATCTCCGCAAATTCTGTGACAGATCGCAGGATGGCGCTACGCACCGCGTGCGCAGTCGAGGCAGAGCTGCGGGCTGCCGCGACGAGCCTCGCTTCCCCAAACTCTTCGCCAGCGGAGTTGAAGTCTTCTGTCACGCCCGATCGGATCGACATCGGACAGGAGCCGACAAGGCAGCATCTCGCCCGCGAGCGAAACATGTAAAATCAAGAAAACGGAGAGTTGGCAGAGCCCGGTTGAATGCACCTGACTCGAAATCAGACATAGTCGCAAGGCTATCGGGGGTTCGAATCCCTCACTCTCCGCCACCAACCCGCTTACAGGTTCCTCGACGGGATCCTTGATAACCTCAGCAAATGCTGGGGTTTTCCTTTTATCTCAGCCAACCTCAAGAAGGTTCCGTTCAGGAGGTGCGCGATAGCTGAACGGAGTAAGCGAACCATGACTGAATGGACAGGCGAGCGCGTGCGTTGGCTTCAAGAGCGGGCCGAAGCTGCAGGATTCACGCTCGCCGGGGTAGCAGCCGCTGCTGGGACAACAGTTGCGGAAGGGGTGGATGGGCAGCGCTTTGAAGCCTGGGTCGAAGCCGGGTTTGCAGGCGAAATGGAGTACCTGAAACGACGCGATGAAGTGGGTCAACTGTTGCGCAGCTCCGTGAGTGCGGCTGTGCCATGGGCACGGTCGGTGGTGGTATGTGCCATGCAGTACCGGGCGGATGGACCGCTCTCGATCGATCGGGCGGCAACAGGCGCGGGGTGGATCGGCAGGTACGCGTGGAGTGGAACCCGGCGGCTCGATCAACCTGCGGGTGCAGGCGATAGTATGAGCGCCACGGACTATCACGATGTTCTGCTGGAACGCTTGCGCGAGCTAGAGCAGAGCATCCGCGCGGAGATGCCGTGCGAAAGTCGTTGCTACGTGGATACCGGGCCGATCGTCGAGCGCGCCGTCGCTGCCCGCGCGGGCGTGGGCTGGATTGGGAAGAACACCACAGTCATCAACGAAGAAATCGGATCCTGGACGCTGCTGGCGTCGATCATCACCTCGATCCCGATGGAAGCTAGCGGCTTTGTGATGACGGCGGCTGACCGCTGCGGAACCTGTACGCGCTGTTTGGAGGCGTGTCCGACGGACGCGTTGATTGCGCCGCGGCAGATGGATGCGCGACGCTGCATCGCTTACCTCACAATCGAAAAGAAAGGTGCCATCGCTGAGGAGCTGCGGGCAGGGATGGGTCGACAGGTCTTTGGCTGCGATATCTGCCAGGATGTCTGTCCTTGGAATCGACGGGCGCCGATCGCTGCGGAAACTGCAATGCCGCCGCGGCAGGAGTTGATCAATCCTGATCTCGAGTGGCTGGCGGGAATGACCTCCGCAGAGTTTCGACATTGGTTCAAGGGTTCGCCACTCGAGCGAACGGGAAAGAAAAGACTGCACCGCAACGTGGCGATTGCAATGGGCAATAGTGGCGAAGAGCGCTTTCGGGAGCGGCTGGAGAGTTGGGCGGTGGGCGATGATGCCGTGCTGGCGGAGGCTGCGCAGTGGGCGCTCAGGAGGCTGGTGATCGAAGCTGAGGGTCCGGAGATACTGTCGCGCGAATAGCGTTTCGCATACAGACTCGTCGTACGTTGCATCCAGGCTCAAACCGCCTGATGGGCAAACCAGAATCGCGCTACTCCGCCGCGGGCAGGTTCTCCCGGATAGTCTGTGCCACCTCTTCGATTGAGGTATGCTGGCTCAGTTCGCGAGCCTCTGGGTTGTTCGCGGCCTTCTCAAGCCCGACCTGCTGCGCGATTTGACGATCCATCTTGAGCACGGCCGTAATCTCCTTCTCTGTGAGCAGAAGAACCTGCAACATCAGGTGGTCGCGCTCATCGGCGCGTCGACTCATACGTGCCTGCCGCATAAGAATAAAGCTCGCGAGGATAATGGCTTCAAGAGCCACCAGTGTGCCGAGCAGCGAGAAGGGCGGCGGATCAAAGTGTGGCCTTCCTGGAAGAAGATTTGCACCAATCCACACAACAAAAAGCGCGATATGAACACTGACGAAGCCAAAGCTTCCAACAAAGGTGGCAATGGTGTCCCCGAGCCGTTCCCCCCGTGTGCGCTGCGCCAGGAACTCCTGCTCGTGCTTCGCGATGAGATCGATGTGTTCTTGGATATGAGTTTGGGCCATAGAGAGCGGAACCATCTCCTACTGAGATGCCAGCGCGCAACCCTGGTCATGAGAAAGCAACAGGTCGCGTGGACAGCACGCCACCTCGAGAACTCCTGGTAAAAGTGACACATGGCTGCCGCGGATCTCCCGTCCATGCAGGGTGCGCTCCGGGGAGTTGCTTTGAGCGGCGGCAGCAGATGCCTGCAGAGTGGACCTCTCGGCTGCTATGCTCCTGCAGACCTGGTGTGAGGACGCTGATGAACCGTGTTGCAGGATGGATTGGCTGTGCGCTGCTCGCTGGCTGGCCAGGGCTGCGAGCCTCTGACGGGCAGGCCGGTGCGACCCGCGCGGCATCTGGCGGATCTGAGCCGCCGGTCGCGATCGCGGTAGATCTGGGGAAGGTCGAGGGGACGTACACGCCGATCTACAGCTGGTTCGGGTATGACGAAGCGAACTACACGACGATGCGTCATGGCAAAGAGTTACTGCGGGAGTTACATGATCTAAGTCCGGTTCCGGTGGTGCTGCGGGCCCACCATCTGCTGACCTCAGGCAACGGCGTAGCGGAGCTGAAGTTCAGCTCGACCAACGTGTACACGGAGGATGCGAAGGGTCGGCCCGTGTATGACTTCCGGATCCTGGACGGCATCTTTGACGCGTATCGGGATGCAGGTGTGCGGCCGATGGTGGAGCTGGGGTTTATGCCGGAGGCACTGGCGGCGGATCTGCCGGACCGGCATGAGCCCTACCAGGTGCATTACCCTGCATCGACGATCTCGGGCAAGTCGAACAATCCGCCAAAGGACTACGCCCGATGGGGTGAGTTGGTTCGAATGGTGACAGCACACCTGGTGGAGCGATATGGACGCGACAAGGTGGCGCAGTGGTACTTCGAAGTGTGGAACGAGCCGGACATCGACTATTGGCACACGACGCCTGAGGCGTACTGGAAGCTGTATGACTTCGCAGTGGCAGGCGTGAAGGCCGCCCTGCCGGGTGCGCTGGTAGGCGGGCCCGCTTCCACGAGTCCGCGAAGTGAGAAGGCACGGCTGTTCCTGAAGAACTTTCTTGATCATGTGAGCTCGGGAAAAAGCGCAGCGACGGGTGGGCCGGTGCCGCTGGACTTCATCTCGTTTCACGCGAAGGGATCCCCGACGATTCACGAAGGCAGGGTGACAATGGGGCTTGCGAGTGAGTTGCAGGATGCCGACCAGGGATTTGCTCTGGTGGCGAACTACCCGCGATTCAAGCGGCTGCCGATCATCCTCAGCGAGGCGGATCCGGAGGGCTGCGCGGCGTGCTCATCCAAGGTGAACCCGGCGAACAACTATCGCAATGGAACGCTCTATCCGGCGTATACAGCGGCGGCACTGAAAGAGCTGTTTGCGCTCGAGGATCGGCACGCGGTTCATCTGCTCGCGATGCTGAGCTGGTCCTTTGAGTTTGAGGACAAGGACTACTTCGAAGGCTTTCGCTCACTGGCGACAAATGGAATCGATAAGCCGGTGCTGAACGTGTTTCGGATGTTTGGCCTGATGTCCGGACAGCGGGTGCGCGCCATGAGCACTGGAGCCATCACCCTGGATACGATGCTGCAGGAAGGTGTGCGCGGTCCGGCGGATGTGGATGCGCTGGCAACGAAGGACGAGCGCGGGGCGGCGGTGCTGGTGTGGAACTACCACGATGTTGACGGGCCGGCAATGGCGGCGCAGACAACAGTGACGTTGCGGGGTGTGCCGGCGGAGGTGCATCGCGTGCTGCTCGAGCACTATCGGTTGGACGAGACGCACAGCAACGCGTACACGGCATGGAAGGCGATGGGCTCGCCACAGCAACCGACGGCGGAACAACTTGTGGCCTTGAAGGCGGCGGGGCAGCTGCAATTGCTCGACTCGCCTCAGTGGCTCGAGGTCAAGGACGGGGAGATCGTGGTCGCGATGAGTCTGCCGCGACAGGGCACTTCCCTGCTGCGACTGCGCTGGTGAGTGATCTTCCGCCAGCCTATGAGCTACTTCAGCGGAGCAATCTGGAGATTGCGAAAGAAGATCTCCGCGCCTTCCGACTGGAAGAGGATCTTGCCTTCGGTGGGAGAAGGATCGGTGCCGACGTTGGCGAGGACGCCGTTGACGTACTGGTGGATAACCTTGCCGTCGACAACAAGCTCGAGCGTGTTCCATGTGCCGTGCGGATGTTCGAGCTCACCTGAGGCGTTACGAAAGCCAAGGGTGTTCTGCGTCGGTCCCTTGCCCATGTGGCCGATATTGAGAGCGGAGTCAGGCGGCCCGGTGACGCGCTTGCCATCGGGGCCGGTGACCGCGGCCCCGTCGGTCATCCAGAAGTCGCCGGTCTCGCCTTCCTTGATCTGGAACTCTACCGAGCGCGGCCAGACCTTGTTCTCGCCCTGGATGCTATAGAGGATGCCGCTGTCACGGGCTTGGCCGGCGCGCTCGCCGAAGGTGCCTTCGCCCCATTTGAACTCAGCGCGGAGATAAAAGCGACCGAAGGTCTGCCGGGTGATGATGTAGCCCATCTCGTGACCGGAGACGTGGATGAGACCGTTCTCAACCTGGAAGACGCGCGCCG
The DNA here is from genome assembly GCA_964242875.1 of uncultured Acidobacteriaceae bacterium. Classification (GTDB taxonomy): domain Bacteria; phylum Acidobacteriota; class Terriglobia; order Terriglobales; family Acidobacteriaceae; genus Edaphobacter. Next base: position 23,221 of record CAXTCB010000009.1, on the reverse strand, counting down.
GGTCGCTGTTGAGACCGCGACCGCGGAGAAAGGTGTCAAAGCCCGCGAGGTCGCGGCCGTTGAAGAGAGCGGTGACGGGCGCATGCGCGGGAATGGCAGAGGCCGGTGCAGTCTGGGCTTGCAGCAGCATCGCCGGGGAGGCAAGGAGAAGCGAAACAATGAGGGAAAAGCGATGAGGCATGCGGGGCTCCGGGATCTGCTACAGGGCTGAGTGTACCGGGGGAGAGCAAGGGCGCGGAAGGGGCTCTCTGCTAGCATCGATGCGGGCTGTTGCGGGCTGCAGCAGCGCCAGGACAGATACACGTGCCATGGTGAGAGAGATTCCAATCAGCGAGGAGAAGGACAAGGCGAATGCCTCTCGGACCACGCCGCTCGATGTGCGCGAGGTGCGGCCGGTGGTGGGTGATGGCCTTTGGGCGCGCCTTGTGGCGCTGGGCTGCTACCTGATCCGGACCGAGGTACACACCTATGCCTTCAGCGTGGCAGCGAACACGATTTTGGCCCTGTTCCCGTTCATCGTGTTGATGTTGACGGTGAGCCGCGTAATCTTTGGATCACCGCGCATCGAGCCGGTCGTCGGCGATCTTATGAAGAGCTTTCTGCCGACCGGACAGGAGTTCGTCATGCGGAACATGCAGCTGCTGGTGCACCCGCGCAGCGGCATGCAGGTGTTCTCAGTAGTGATGCTGTTGATCAGCTCGACCGGCGTCTTCATGCCGCTTGAGGTTGCGCTCAACAATGTGTGGGGCGTCCCGGTCAACCGGAGCTATCTGCACAATCAAATCGTGTCCTTGGGCCTCGCGATCGGTGTAGGGGCGCTGGCTTTGTTTTCCGTGATGATGTCAGCCGGACAACAGTCGATCCTGAAGGTGCTGTTCTTTGGGCACACTCAGAATCGTGTGTACTTTGTCATCTCGCATGGCTTTATGCATATCGCGGCAGGACTTGCGAGTGTGCTGCTCTTCTTTCTGATCTATTGGGTGCTTCCAAATCGCAAGGTGCCGGCGATCGCGGTGCTGCCTACGGCGGTGGTCATCGGCGTGTTGTGGGAAGGCGCAAAGCTGCTGTATGTACGGGCGCTGCCGTGGCTGGACTTCCAGTCAGTCTATGGGCCTTTCTACATCTCGGTCGGGCTGATGATGTGGGCCTTTCTGTCGGGACTGCTGCTGCTGGCGGGAGCACATTTCTCCGCGACGCGTTATACGTTGCGGTTGGCGCGTGAGGCGCAGGCGGGCGAGCGCGAGGAGGCTGCGGCGTGAGCGGCACAGCAGAAAGCTGGGAGCGAGTCCGGGCGTGGCAGGGATGGCATCAACGCCGGCCGCCGCGAGGCATGGCCGGCGTCGTCTTCTGGCTGGCAGTGTGGTTCTGTGTCTTAAGCGTCATGCGTCTGCTGCATGGAACGGTCGGAACCTTGAGCGCCGTCCTGCAGGTGATGGTCGGCGTTGCACTCGTGTTGACGGGACTGCCCGTTCTTTGGCGGGTCGTGCGGCAGCGCCTGCTTTGGAGCCTGCGCAATAAGCTGGTGCTCACCTACCTGCTCATCGGCTTGGCGCCCATCGTCCTGTTCTCGATCCTTGTGCTCGTCTCGGCGTACATCGTCGCAGGGCAGTTTGCCATTCATCTGGTCGATGCCCGGCTGCAGAGCCATCTGGACGAGGTCAAGGGGTTGAACTCGTTGGATGAATGGACGCTCGAGAAGCGGCTGAGGACACCGGCGGGTGCCACCGACACCAGCAAAGCGCCCAACGCAATGTCAGAGCTGCGGCTGACCGAGCCGCAACTGCAGGAGCCGAGCGGAGTCATGACGCCGCAGGTGCGCGTCTTTCGGAACGGGCTTCAGATAGCGTACGCGGATCAGCGGACCTCGGCGCGCGTAAGAACACCGCTCGGTCTGCCGCCGTGGGCGACCCGATTGGAAGGCGGACGATTTCGCGGTATGGTGCTCGACGGCGGTGAGCTTTACCTTGTCGGCATGGAACAGGTGGAGATCACGCCAGGCGAACGCTACAGCCTGATCAGCAGCCTGCCGGTCGACGGGACCCTGATGCGCACGGTGGCGCATAATCTTGGTCGCGCACGGCTGATTGCCGTCGCAACTGGCGACGGCGTCGAGGCGCCGGCCGATGAGATCACAACGGTTAAGCCGCAGGCGGAACCGGCCGCGATTCTGCCGGGCGCAAAGCGGGCGCGAGCAATACGAACGCCGAATCCCGACCAGATCCGCCAGGGATCGGTAGTCGGCGGCGAAGAACCTGACGCCCAGAACCTCCTGGATCTGCGGGTGCGGTTTCTCTCGACCATCCCGGTGGTGAACTGGGATACCGGCGTCACGGACAACGCACCGATCGAAGTCGTCTCGCGGCCGTCGCGGCTCTATCGCGCGCTCTTCGGAGCGTCGCTCGGCGGCCGGATCCTGCGCATCGGGCTCATCATCCTGTGTGTCCTGTTCGCGGCGATCGAGTCTCTCGCCTTGTGGGCGGCGGCGCGGCTCAGCAAAACAGTCACCGCTTCGGTTACAGATTTGTACGACGCGACGCAGCGCATCGATCGTGGCGAGTTTCATCATCGCATCGGCGTCGAACGTGACGATCAGATGGCAGACCTCAACCGATCCTTCAACACCATGACCGGATCGCTCGAGCGGCTGTTGAAGGAGCAGAAGGAAAAAGAGCGGCTGCAGAACGAGCTCTCGATCGCGCAGGAAGTACAGGCAAATCTGTTTCCGCTCACCGTGACCAATCTGCCGACGCTTGAGCTGCATGGTGTCTGCCGCCCCGCCCGCGCGGTGAGCGGCGACTACTATGACTTTCTGATCTTCGATGACATGGAGGGCAAGCCCGGTCATCCCAGCGGCGTGGGCATCGCGCTCGGCGACATCAGCGGCAAGGGAATTTCGGCGGCGCTGCTGATGGCCACACTGCATTCCGCGGTACGGGCCTATCGCCTGGCAAGCGAGGAGTTGCTGCTCGACGGCAAAGAGTCAAGCAGCGAGCTGATGCTGCGCGAAAAGCGGGCCAATGGCGGGACGGAGCTGTTTGAATCTCCCGGGCGCATCCTCGCTTTGCTCAATCGGCACCTCTACCGCAGTACGCAACCGGAAAAGTACGCCACCTTGTTTCTTGCGCACTATGACGCGCGTTCGGCTCGGCTGACGTACTCGAACGCCGGCCAGCTGCCGCCGCTTGTCCTGCGATCAGACGGCTCGGTTCGACGGCTGGACTGCGGCGGAACGGTGGTCGGCTTGATGGACTGCATGGAGTACGACCAGGAGACGATCGTGATGCGGTCGGGCGATATCATGGTGGCGTACTCGGACGGTGTGACCGAGCCGGAAAATGACTTCGGCGACTTCGGCGAGGACCGCATGATGGATGTGGTGCGGCGCTACCGGCATGAGCCGCTGCATGTGATCAGCTCGCAGGTGATGCAGGCGCTGGACGCGTGGATCGGCGCGGAAGAGCAGCCGGACGATATCACCCTTGTGTTGGCGCGACAGGTCTAGCGGCAGGTCTCGAGAGCAGGCGGGAGGGACGATCGTCGACCGTCGGCTCAGCGCGTTACGGTAAAAGCTTTCGTGACGATCGCGGAAGGAGCATTGCCGGCAGGCAGCATGGTGAAGAGCGCTGGGCCTTGCTTGCTGTCGGTACGGATAACCGCAACATCGCCGGAGTGCGCATTCGCGGCAAGCAGCAGATGTTCATCGGCGGAGAAGGCAAGCGCCGTCGGGGCGGAGCCGGTGCGAACGCTGCCGGTAAGCCTGCCGTCATCGATCGAGTAGATGCCAACGGTGTCGGCGGTCTGGTTCGCAATCCAGAGTGTGCTGTTGTCGGCGCTCGCGAGCGCGTGGGCGGGATGGCTGGCGATCGTGTACGTGCCGCCGACCTCATTCGGCCACGTGGCAATCTCCGAGATGGAGTCCGAGCCGGAGTTGGAGACGAAAAGCTCACCCCCGTCGGGCTTCAGGGCGAGCGCGGTTGGATCAGTGCCGACGTCGAGCAAGGTGAGCAGGTGATCGGTCAGCAGCGATGGATTCTGCTTTGCGGCCCAGGAGGTCGGAGCGGCCGCAAGCGATATGGCCATAACCGTATGGCTCGCGGTGCAGGCGATAAAGGCCTTTGAAGAGTCCGGCAGAACGCTGACGGCGGAGGCGCCCGGGCAGCCGGCGATGGAGGCGCGTAGCTCAATCGGTCGGTTGTTTGAGCTGGGTGTGGTAGGCGTAACGGCGAAGATGGAGACGGAGCCCGAAGCGCGATTGGCGACGACAAGCGAACGGACATCGGGCGCGAGGGCAAGGGCTGCGGGCGCACTGCCGGTAGCGGCTGTGCTCAGTTCGCGCCGCGCGTCGAGATCCAGCACGCTAACGCTATTGGCGCCGGCGTTGCTGACGAAGGCGCGGCGGCCGTCCGGTGCAACCGCGATGGCTGACGGCTGGCGGTGCACCGGGATGGTAGCGGCGATGCGGTTCGCAGCGGCGTCGATCACAGTGACGGATCCAGATCCGCGATTGATGACATAAACTTCGTTGCGGACAGGGTTGACGGCGAGGGCTATCGGCGTCTCGCCCACCTTGAGCGTGCGATCCGCGCGAAGATAGACGAGATCCAGCACGCTGACGGTGTTGGCGCCGGCGTTCGCGACATAGGCGAACTCGCGATAGTTGTTTGGAACATCAGGAAAGTTATGGCGATTGCAACCTGCGAGAAGCAAGGGAAGCAGCAGCAGGCAGCGATGGGGCTTGGCGGGCACTCTGGTGAGTCTAGTGCATTGCGCTCGAGCGAGGCCGGCTGAAGTAGCTGCGGAACGCCCAGGCGGCGTAACCGACTTGCAGCAGCAGCACCGCGCCGTAGGCATAAACGAGATGGCGATGTTCCATCGTGGAAAGATCAAACAGCTGATGCAGCGTCAACGGGTCGCCTCCAAGGGAAGATCAAGGGAGTCGATGGCTCGGAGGGCTTCTGCCTCGGCAGCGCGCTGCCGGCGGCGCTCCAGCAGATACCGCAGGCAGAGCAGACACACGCCCCAGCAAAGCCAGCCGCCGAGGTTGACCAGGAAGGCCGGCACCATTGAGGAGTCAAGGTGACCTTCGCCGGTAAGGACGGGGGCGGGATGCTGCGTGCGCCACCAGCGGATGGACATGAACGTGATCGGAACATCGATCGCCGCAAAGATGCCGAGCACGGCGGAGAGCGTCGCGGTCTGCACCGAGGCCTGCCCGGTAGACGAGAAGCGACGCAGAATCAGATAGGCGGCATACAACACCCAAAGGAGCAGGAACGTCGTCAGCCGGGCATCCCAGGTCCACCAGATGCCCCAGACGGGGCGCGCCCACAGCATGCCAGTGATCAGGCCAAGCGAGGTGTAAAGCAGAGTGAGCTCGGCGCCGGCGACGGCGAGGGCGTCAGCCATGAGGGCCTGAGCGTGATTCTTGTTGCGCACAGCGAGCAGCCAGACAGAGCCGGCGAGGTTCACATAGGGAAAGATGAGGGCGCCGAAATCCACCGGAACGTGCCAGTAGAAGATGCGCTGGACATTGCCCATCGTGGCTTCGGTCGGAGCGACGAAGAGTGCAAGGCGCGCGCCATAAAGCAGGATGAGGGTCGACGCGACAAAGCCCAGCAGAAGCGCAGGGGGCAGCTTGGGACGGTCGGCTGTCTGAGGAGATGTGCGAAACACAATGTCCTTAGTTTATCCCGCGGGCAACACGGTGACGTCGATCGTTTGGAGGATCGTGTATGCGATGAAGGCCTATTCGGCGTTCAGGACAGTGCCAAAAAGCAGCAGGGAGACGGTAGTGAAGATGATGTCATAGGCCACCAGCGCGCGGATCCAGAAGGTGATGTAGCCGGCGTCGAGCTCTGCGGTGAGGACACCTGTGGTGGCCTGGATGGCGCCCAGCAGGGCAGGAAGGATGATGGGCAGGAGCAGCAGCGGCAGGAGTAGCTCACGGGAGCGCGCGCGTAGCCCAAGCGCCGCGAAGAAGGTGCCGTTGACCACCAGCGCCCAGGTACCGAGCGGAAGAATGAGCAGCAGCAGGCGCGTCTCGCCGAGCGGGTGCAGGTTGTAGAAGACCACGAAGACAGGGGCGAGAACGAGCTCAACGGCAGACACAAAGAGGAAGTTGGCCAGCACCTTGCCGAGGAACAGGGCGGCCGGGGCAGCCGGCGAGAGCCGCTGTGCATCGAGAACACCGTTGCGCTGCTCACGCAGCCAGGAGCCATTCAGGGCGGTGACCGAGGCGAAGAGAATGCCGATCCACAGCACGCCGCCGGCGATCTCGCGGGCGAGTGTGGGGTTCGAGGTGGGATCGAAGGCCAGCGAAAAGACAATCACGACCAGCAGCGCAAAAAACAGGACGCCGTTGATCGACTCGCGCGAGCGCCACTCCAGGCGAACATCCTTGGCGAGATGGCTTAGGGTGTGGCGGAGAAAGGTCATGCGCCGGCCTGAGTTGCGTTCAGCGCCTTGGTCAGGTCGGTAAGGATGCAGTGCGTGGCGCGAAGGTAGTCGGCGGGGGCGAGCAGGACCTGCAGGCCGCGCTGTCCGGCAGAGATGCTGATGACCTCGTGCAGCTCGATGGTCTCGTCCGCAAAGGCGGGAAACGGCTTACGGGCGGCCAGCACCGTGACCCCGCCGCGAATATAGCCGGTAAGCGGTTCGACCTCTTTCAGAGGCGCGAGCTCGCAGCGTTTTTCACCGGCCGCTGTGGCCAGCTTCTTCAGATCGAGCTCGGCATCGCCCGGAATGACAGCAAACAGATGAGCTCCGGAGGCAGCGCGAGTGACCAGGGTTTTGAAGACCTGCTCGGCGGGTAGACCCATCTTGCGGGCAACGGAAAGCGCGGTAAGGTCGGCTTCATCAACCTCGTACGATCGAAGCTCATACGCGATTGAGAGCGCATCGAGAGCGCGGGCGGCGTTGGTCTTCTGGCCGGACGCCTCCGGACGGCTCATGCGGAGAGACTCACAGGTCTCTCCGCGCGAAGGCTGCCGCCGGCAAGCGTAAGAATCGTGTCGGCGATGGGACGGACAAGGTCCGCTTGATGCGTGGTCAGGAGAATGGTCCGGCCGACCGGCGAGGTCTTGCTCGGCCAGCTGCGGAAATCAACCAGCAGATCAATCATGCTGCGAACGCCGGCGGCGTCTAGATTCGAGAAGGGCTCATCGAGCAGCAGCAGATCCGGATCTGTCTGGAGCGCACGGGCGAGCGCGGTGCGCTGCCGCATCCCCTGCGAGAACTGGCCGACCGGGCGGCTAAGGTGCGGGTCCAACCCGACAGCGCGGAGCGCCATCTCGGGTGAGCCCGAACAGGCGCAGTGCGGGCCACTTACCTGCAGCGTAGCGAAGTAGTTCAGGTTCTCCATCGCCGTAAGCTCGTCGTAGAGCATCGTGCTATGGCTGACATACGCGATGCGCGAGCGCAACAGGTGGGGCGGCTGGCCGAAGACGCTGACCGAGCCGCGTGAGGGTGTACCGAGACCGGCGATGAGGCGTAGCAGTGTGGATTTGCCGGCGCCGTTCTCACCCAGCAGCAGCGTAATCGTGCCGCTTGCAATAGTGGCCGAGCAGCGGCGAAGCGCCGCAAAAGAGCCAAAGATGCGGGCAACGTCGGTAATCTCGATGGCGGGAGCGTCGGCGGCGGTTCTCACTCCGGAAGTATAGAACCTAGGGCTTTGCCGGAAGCATGACCGTGGCGACCGGCTTGGCCTGCGCCTTCTTCAGGTCGGCTGGCGCATATTTACTCGCGCACTTGGCCTGGATCTGTGTGGCATGGAAAACGCCGTCACGGCCAAAGGTGCCGACGGCGAGAGCCTGTGCATCATCCTTGAAAGTGTCAGGCGGCGGCTCGGAGCCGCGATAATCCACACGAAGCGTCTTACCCTGTTCGAGCAGCGTGAAGTCAGCGCCCGGGCCGACGCGGTGAATGGAGCCAGGCTGCACGTTCCCCGCAACCCGGAGATGGCGTGTGTACGCCTTGTTGCCCAGGCCCTGCAACTCGGCGATGGTCACATAGTAGCTCTTGTTTTCACGCTGACCGGTGAAGGCAAGCCACGCGATCGTCACGACCACGATGACGGTTGCAACGATGATGCCGGTGTGACTCTTGCGTGTGGCTGAGACCATAACTGCTTTAGTTTACGACGCCGCCGTAGGATGTGCGGCGGCCGGTCTGCCGTCTGGTGACGCGGCAAAGATGAGCAGCCTGCGGCGTGCGTCAGGAGAACTTGCCCGTCTCCCGGGGTCGTCTTCGCCCGCTTTTACGTGTCCGAGGTGCTCTTCGAAACACCGAAGACTTGCGCCAGCAGATCCAGCAGCTTCTGCGGTTCATGGGATGGAACAGTGTAGGTTGCTCCCTCGTAATGGTCGGCCGGTCGAGGTGTGGCAATGATCACGGGAACGTTGGGACTGATCTCCCGAACCTGCGGGATCAGCGGAAGGTGGTCCAGCACCGTGGCATGAATGAGAACAGCGTCCACAGCTGGAAAGCGGCGAAGCAGCTGCAGGCCGGTCGCAGGGTTGTACGCGGTAATCACGTTGTGTTTGGCTGTTTCCACAACCAGTTTGCGCGAGGAGATCCCTTCCGGCTGTTCGGATTCGATCATAAGGATGACAAGAGAGATGGGTCCGGCCGCGCCAGAAGTTTTCATGTGTCCGGGCAGTTTACAGGAGGGCCGCGCATCTGGGACAAGAAGAAGAGACTGTGCGCACGCGTATAGTTTAGACACCGCAGCCGCCGGTACGACGGCATTCTGGCAGGGGGTTCTAAGCGCATGAGCGGCAATGGAAACGGGTACGTGGAGAACGGAAACGGAGCTGTCCATCGGATCGAAGAGGTCTCTCCTGCACCTGGGAACGCTTACCGCGTCCCAACCGGGCGTGCAGATTGGATCGTCAAGCGCAAGCAGGAGGCGGCCCGCACAGGCGACTGGAACATGAGCCAGATGCACTTTGCCCGCAAAGGCCTGATCACCGAAGAGATGGCCTTCGTCGCCCAGAAAGAGAAGATCTCCCCGGAGCTGGTGCGCAGCGAGATCGCCAAGGGAACAATGATCATCCCGGCGAACATCAATCACCCGGAGCTCGAACCGATGGCCATCGGGGTCGAGAGCCTTTGCAAGATCAACGCGAACATCGGCAACTCCGCCATCGTCAGCAATGTGGATGAGGAGCTGCGCAAGTTGCATACTGCGGTCCACTACGGCGCCGATACGGTCATGGATCTCTCGACCGGCGGCGACATCCCTATGATCCGTGAGGCCATCCTGCGTCACAGCCCGGTGCCGATTGGCACGGTGCCTCTCTACGAGGCTCTCTCGCGGGTGAAGCGTGTTGAAGACCTGAACATCGATCTCTACCTCGAGGTGATCGAAGAGCAGGCACAGCAAGGCGTAGATTACTTCACCATCCACGCGGGCGTGCTGGTGCAGTACATCCCGATGGTCTCGAAGCGAATCACCGGAATCGTCAGCCGTGGCGGTGCCATCCTGGCGCAGTGGATGACAGCGCACCACAGGCAGAACTTCCTCTACGAGAACTTCGACCGCATCACCAAGATCATGGCAAAGTACGACGTAAGCTACTCGCTCGGAGACGGTCTCCGTCCAGGTTCCGTCGCCGATGCCTCAGACGAGGCGCAGTTCGCAGAGCTGAAGACGCTCGGCGAGCTCACCCGCCAGGCCTGGAAGGACGATGTGCAGGTCATGATCGAAGGTCCGGGGCATGTGCCTATGGACAAGATCAAGGAACAGGTCGAGAAAGAGGTCGAGCTCTGCGACGGCGCGCCCTTCTATGTGCTTGGCCCGCTGGTAACTGACATCGCACCGGGCTATGACCACATTACGAGCGCCATTGGCGCAGCGATGATCGGCTGGCACGGCGCGGCAATGCTCTGCTACGTGACCCCCAAAGAGCACTTGGGTCTGCCCAACGAAAAGGATGTGAAGGACGGCATCATCGCCTACAAGATCGCAGCCCACGCCGCGGACATCGCCCGCCACCGGCCCGGCGCACGGGACCGCGACGACGCCATCAGCCATGCACGCTATACCTTCGACTGGGACAAGCAGTTTGCGCTCTCGCTGGATCCGGAGACGGCGCGCGGCATGCACGATGAAACTCTGCCGGATGACTACTACAAGGAAGCAGCCTTCTGCAGCATGTGCGGACCGAAGTTCTGCTCCATGAACTGGTCCAGCAAGGTTGATGAGTTCAACGAGCGCGAACACGGCCTGAAGAAGCCGGACCTCACCCAGATCGTGACCGAACAGATGGCACTTCGCGGCTAACGCCAAAGCAAAGGCATATCGAAAAATCAGGCCGCTTCCTCTGTTATGGGAAGCGGCCTTTCTCTCAATCGCGGTATTTCAGCTTGCAAGTGCAGTCGGATGAAGCGGGGTTAGAGTGAAGGTGATACGGCGCGTCCGAGGGGAGGAGCGGACAGCGTCGCGTTGGCTTTCTGCCTCGATCAGGGGCCCGGTAGTGCGATGGGGCAGAACAGAACTGAAGTTGAAAGCGAGACCGGGAATACGCTGCACGATGTGTTGCGGTGCCGGCCGGCAGCAAGTGTCCCTGGCCGGAACCAGGGGACGGGGTTGCGTCACAGAGCGTCTTTTTCCTCCCGGCCCGAGCGCATGGCGAGCAGCGCGGGAGCAATAATCATTCCGAGAAACACCGCGGCGAGAACAAGATCATGAATCATGAGTGGAAGTCTCCTTGGTGGGCAGCTCTTGCTGCCTCTGTGTGCAATACTCTGCCGACACCCTTGAGGGAAACATAGCTAGTTAGCGCAGCGGCTCTCACCCGGAAGTCGTAGATCCAGAATCTGCTTCGGAAGTTAGCCTGCCAGGGCTCATGCATCCCGAACACACTCCGTCCACGTAATCGAGCCCCCGTCTGCCGCTCCGACAGCATCAGTCCGCAGCCAACCCGCCCTGTTCCGTGAGCAACAAATCTGTTGTCAGAAGGGCGGAACATCATGAATTCAGACACAATCAAGGGCATCCTGCAGAAAGTTGGCGGCCGGGTGGAAGAGTCAGCCGGAGCGCTTGTCGGCGACGAAAACCTCAAAGTGGCCGGAAAAGAAGATCAGCTCGCAGGTGCAGCGCGCGAGGCTTGGGGCAACGTGAAAGATGCGGGGGGCGCGCTGCTCGATCAGGCAAAGGCGGCTAGGTTCAACGCGGACGCAAAGTCCGAGGCGGCACACGCATACGAGAAAAACCATGCGGTCGACAGCGACACTGAGCCTCGATCGGAGTAAAAAAGGCCACTCTGCCGGTCAGTCCACCCGCGGCTCACAGCCTCTCTCGACCGCCTCCGTCCTTCAGCGTGTCCCTCTCGTACACATAGGCGTCGAGGTTTGCACCGTAAAAGTCCTGCAAGTGCTTGATGCGTCTAAAGTCGAGCTGCTCATAAAACGCGATCGCAGCCGTGTTGCCGGCGAAGACATGTAGCCGCATCTTTTCAGCCCCGCGCTCCGCAAGATCTCTCTCCGCCCTGACCATCAGTCGTGTCGCAATCCCGGATCGCACCATATCCGGGTGGACATCTAGCGTGACGATATACCCGGCGCTCTCGCTTGGAGAGACCTTATGCTGCGCGATAAGGAAGCCGGCAATCGGACCGCCAGCCATCTCGGCGAGGATCGTTAGAGCGCCGGGGGCCGCGGCGAACCGTTCTATGGCGCGACGGCTAAACCGGAAGGGCGGCCTGAAACAGAGCCGGTCCAGCTCATAAAGTGCCTGGAGGTCGGCGGAACGATACGGCCGCAGGGTAATGCTGGCGTTCTTCGCGTCTGCTGCAGGAATGGCCATAGCTCTGAGTATGCCGTCTCGCCAGCAGCGCGAAATGCGATGCGCCCATTGCAGCGCCGCTCGTTTTCAGGTTCAATCCATGCAGTGCGTCGCTCGCTTTCCATCTTGCTGCTTCTGCTGTTCAGCTTTCCGCTGCTCTCGCCGCTCTTGTCGGAGCGTGTTGCCGGCGAAAGTGGCGTTCCGGCATGTTGCCGCCGCGAAGGAAAGCACCACTGTCTCATGGGTTCGCGGGAACGCGCGTCCTGGCAAGGACGTGGGAACTGGGCAGGAGCACCAGCAACACGGTGCCCCTATGCGCCAGCCACACCTGCAACGGCGCACGGCAACTCGGTCGCGGCTCCCCCCTCGGCAGCAATCTTCGCCGCTCTTGTAAGTCATCCGGCAGGCACTCCCCAGACGGAGTCGCTGTGGCGCATGGCGCGTGAGCGTTCCCGCCTGAAGCGTGGACCTCCAGCCCCTGTCAGCTAAATCATCGCTCGCCTGGAAGGTCGTGCGCTCTTTCGCGCAGGTCGATCGACCCGACCCTTCTCTTCTCTTCGCAGCGTAATCTCGCAGCTTTTCTGCTGCGTGGTCGTGCTGCGAATCGCGCGTGCTTGATGAGCTCTCGACTTGCGGTGGATGGACTGCGCGGCTAACGCCAGGTCTCCCGCATAAAACGCTGCTCTGCCGCACTGCTGACCCGGAGCCGCACACCAGCTATGTGTCGTCTCGGACGGAGGTCCCGTGTTCCGAACCAAAGCTTTTCTTTCCCTCGTTCTGCTTCCGCTTCTGGCGCCTGCCAGCAGCTCCGTCGCCGCCCAGGAATCCGTAACGACAGCCTCTCTGGGCGGCCGCATCACAGACGCGACCGGAGCCGTACTCCCCGGTGCCGCCGTGCATGCAACCCGGCTCGCAACCAATCAGACTGTGACAGTCCCGACCGATGCACAGGGACGGTATCGCTTTCCTTATCTCGCTGTGGGGACCTACGTCCTGCAGGTCGATCATGCAGGGTTCAACGCCGCGAAACGACAGGTCAATCTCTCGGTAGGCTCGGCGTTCGACGTGTCGATCGTTCTCCGTGTCCGTGGGGCGATTACGGCCATGGAAGTAACCAGCGACGCGGCCCTTGTCGAGTCAGATCGCAGCCAGGTCGCACAGACCGTCGGGGAGCACGCTGCGGAAACCCTCCCCTTCAACGGACGCAACTATCTTGACCTTGCCTTGCTGGTGCCCGGAGTCTCTCCAACCAACACAGCCAGCGTTCAAACCTTCGCCGAGACCTCGCCCGTTCTTGGACAAGGCTACTCGGTCAACAGCCAGCGCAACTTCTCGAACAGCTTTTTGGTCGACGGCCTTTCCGCCAATGATGATGCGGCAGGCCTCGCCGGAAACGTGTATGGACTCGACGTCGTGCGGGAGTTCCAGGTGGTCACATCCGGCGGTCAGGCCGAGTTCGGCCGTGCGCTGGGGGGCTACTTCAACCTCATCACAAAGAGTGGAGCAAACACCGTGCACGGAGACCTCTACGGTTTCCTGCGCAACCAGCGTCTCAACGCCGCGAATGCGCTCTCCCGCAGCAAGCTTCCCCTCACGCAGGCGCAGTATGGCGGAAGCCTCTCCGGCCCCGTCTGCCTCAATCGCACCTTCTTTTACGCAAACTTCGAGCAGCGCCGCTTGAACACCAACGGAATCATCACCATCGCTCCGGCTGCCGCGACCGTCATCAACACACGGCTGCAGGCAGTCGGCTATCGCGCACCTCTGCTCACCGTCGGCGCCAGCGGCACCACGCTCTATCCGACCACGGTGCACACCACCAACGGCTTCCTTCGCGGCGACCACGAGTTCAGCAGCCGCGACCAGATCAGTCTCCGCTACAGCCTGTACCGTCTCGACAGCATCAACGCCCGCGGTGTGGGCAGCCTCTCCGCAATCAGCAACGGAACCGCTGTGCAGGATGTGAACCACACCATCGCCGTCAGCAATCTCGCAACGCTCTCGTCGCACGTCTTCAATGAAACCCGCGGCCAGTTCACGTACGACAGCCTCAACGCTCCGCCGAACGACCAGGTCGGGCCGACCGTCACCATCTCCGGTGTCGCCACGCTGGGCCGCTTCTCCAGCTCGCCTACGGCTCGGCTCAACTACCTCTACGAAGCCGTCGATAATCTCGTGGTGGAACGATCAGCTCACACCATTAAACTGGGCATCGACGTCCTCGAGAACCGCGATACGATCACCTTTCCGCAAGCCCTGCGCGGCTCCTACACCTTCGCATCGCTGGCGAACTTCCTCGTAGGAACCTACAACACGCAGGGGTATACGCAGGCCTTTGGAACGCCCACCGTCGCTCAGGGCAATCCGAACCTCGGTGTATACCTGCAGGACGAATGGAAGCTCTCCCCGCGGATCACCGTGAACGCCGGTATCCGCTACGACCTGCAGTCTCTCAGAACCATCCAAACCGACAAGAACAACGTCTCGCCTCGCCTTGGTCTGGCGTGGTCCCCGCGCGGAGACGCCCGCACCGTCCTCCGTGCGAGCTATGGCCTCTTCTACGATCGCGTGCCCCTGCGAGCCCTCGCCAATGCCCTGCTCTCTGCGTCCAACACGGTTGATCCCAACCGAGCGACCCTTCTGAGCTACGTGTTTACTCCCGGCCAGCTTGGTGCACCGCAGTTTCCGAGCGTTGCGGCCGGCCCACCCACAGGCGCAAAGCTGAACTTCACGCTCATGAATCGGGCCCTGCAGAACGCGTACTCGGAGCAGGCGAGCCTGGAGGTGGAGCAGCAGCTTTCGCGCACCAGCAGCCTCGCTCTGGGCTACCAGCATGTCCGCGGCTTGCATCTGCTGGCGTCGATCAATACCAACATCAATCCGGATGGATCAAGGCCGAATGCAAGCTACGCCAACAGCAAGGTGTATGACTCTGTGGGCGATTCGTCCTTTGACGGCCTTGCGCTTTCCATTGTGCAAAGGCCGGTCAGCTGGGCCAGTGCGCGGTTATCCTACTCCTGGTCCAAGGCCATCGATGATGTGGGTGAATTCTTCTTCAGCTCGCCCGTGAACAACTTCGATCTCGGGGAAGATCGCGGCCGATCCGATGATGATCAGAGACATCGGCTGGTCGTGAGCGGCACCCTGAACACTCCCCAACCGTCAAGGGCCGATTGGCGGGCACGGCTCACTAACGGCTGGCAACTCGGTGGCATTCTCCAGAACTACTCACGGCTGCCGTTCAACGTAGTCACAGGCACCACGACCAGGCAGGGATCGACGCAACGGCCGTGCCTCCCCGGCCTCAGCCTGACACTCGATGGCGGTCAGAACCCCTGCGCGCAGGCACTTCCCGGGACGATGATCGGTCGCAACGTCGGCATCGGCTTTCCCTTCTTCAGTCTCAACGCACGGCTCACTCGAAGCGTTCAGCTACGCGACCGGGTAACTCTCGAAGGCATCGCAGAAGCCTTCAACACGCTCAACCATCGCAACAACATGATCCCGAACGGCACCTTCGGAACAGCATCGTACCCTTCCTCGCCTAATGCAGGCTTCGGGGCGGCTACGGCGGTCGGAGATCCGCGGAGCGTGCAACTCGCGCTTCGGCTAAGCTTCTAGCCTCCGGACAGGTACATCCGCGTCGTGTCCCGGTCCTCCGTATCGCCGGTTATGCTCCGGGGAAACGGAGGGTTTTGTCGCGCCGGCAACCAACCATTTTGCCGATCGCGCAACCTAATGACACTATGAGATCAATTCACGTCCTTTCCACCATCGCCAGTTTCGCAGTTGCGTCAGCGCTGTCGCTGCCTGCGACCGCCTTCGCCCAGACTGCCGGACAGGACATGCACACTGCCGGTACCGATACGAAGAACGCCGCCTCAGACACAGGCCAGGCCGTAAAGAAGACCACCAAGCACACCTATCACAAGACCAAGCACGCCACCAGGAAGGCGACCGCCAACACCAAGAGCGGTACAGCCAAGGCGGCAGACAAGACCAAGGAAGGCAGCACCGTCGCCGTGGACAAGACCAAGGAAACTTCGGTAAAGGCCTACGACCGCAGCAAGGAAGGCGTCCAGAAAGTCTTCGACCCGAAGGCCGAGAAAAAGAGCTCGGTAGTTGACCATAGTCGCGAGGCAAAAACCGAGACCAAGGATAAGCTGATGCAGGAAAAGCAGAAGGCAAAGGACAGCACCTCAAAGTAAGCGCAGCCCGGTCCACTGGATTCAGGGGTACGAGCATTGGCTCGTACCCCTTTTAGCGGAGCGCAGCGCGTAGCGAGACGTGGAGAACAAATGCCTTTTCTGATTGAGCCGCCAATTGCGCCGATGCTGGCAAAGCGCGTCGATAGCATCCCGGACGGCCAGGGCTGGATCTTCGAGCCGAAGTGGGACGGCTTCCGCGCCCTCATCTTTCGCGACGGCGACGAACTCCTGCTGCAGAGCCGCGACGGAAAGTCGCTGAATCGCTACTTCCCGGAGCTCCTCGATCCACTCACGCGTCAGCTTCCCTCGCGGTACGTCCTTGATGGCGAGATCGTCATCGCGGATGACAATGGCCTCAACTTCGACGCATTGCAGCTGCGGGTTCATCCTGCCGCGTCCCGCGTCAAGCTGCTCTCGCAACAGACGCCCGCATCGATCGTCTTCTTCGACCTGCTCGCCCTTGAAGATCGCACCCTTCTCGGAGAGCCTTTCGAAGCCAGACGGTCTCAGCTGGAGCAGCTCCTTGCCAGCGCTCGCGCTCCGCTTCACCTCACCCCGGCAACGCGCGACATCGTGACCGCCCAGGATTGGTTCCGTCGCTTCGAAGGTGCCGGCCTGGATGGCGTCATGGCAAAACCAGTCTCGGGCCCCTACGAACCCGACAAGCGCACCATGCTGAAGGTGAAGCATGAGCGCGACTGCGACTGCGTCGTCGCTGGTTTTCGCTGGCACAAAAACGGCGAAGGAACGGCCATTGGTTCCCTTCTGCTCGGTCTTTACGATGACAGCGGATCGTTGCAGCACGTCGGCGTCTGCGCCAGCTTCACCCAGGCGAAACGGCGCGATCTCGTGGGATTCCTGGCACCCTTCCGAACCGACGCACGCGGCGCGCATCCCTGGGCAGCCGGCGCAGACTCGCCTCCGGACGGAGAGCAGCGAATTCCCGGCGGCCAGAGCCGATGGAGCCAGGGAAAAGATCTGTCGTGGGTTCCTCTACGGCCCGAGCTCGTCGTAGAGGTCGCTTACGAGCACATGCAGGGCGATCGCTTCCGTCACATGGCCCAGTTCCGGCGATGGAGATCCGACAAGCAGCCCGCAGATTGCACCTATGCCCAGCTCGAGGTCGTACGTCCGCAGGAGTTGATGGAGATCTTCCCGGCGGGTCGCTGACATCTGACATCTTCCCGTCCACGCGCCTACGGTCGCGTCGGGTCATCATCCGGGTCAGGCTTCTGTTGCAAAGGTCGTACCTCCTCCGGAACATGCCGCAAATTTACCCGGATCCGATACCAGACGTACGCCCGTCCCCGCATGCGATCTACCAGCACATCGTCGACCGCGAGGTGGCCGGCCGCCTCCGGATGAGCCGCCCGCCAGCGTTCCAGCCCAGCCTCCGCAGCTGCTTTGTCCGGCGAGTTGGCGATGGTCAGCAAAGGCTGCTTTGATACCCTCTGCTTGCGCGGCGCCTTGATCGCTTCAGGCTCAGCAGCCAACATATCCGCCTCAACCGGAGAGCCCGCTGCATTTGTAACCTCCACCGATCGCTTTCGAAAACGCTGCTTGCCAAACCCTTCTCCTAGCTGCTGCGAGAACGCCTTCCCTCCTGCACTCGCTGCAGCGGACCGGGCACGCGACGGCGCAACCCGAGGAGCCTCGCCCTCCATCTTGCGAAAGTGCGGTGGCCACGGCGCATCACCGAGGCCCTCCGCTTCGTCTCTGGCAGCAAGCTCCAGCAAGGCGTCGAGCGACCCGGAAGCCCCATCCATGTCCCCGTGCGGATCACCGATCGCCACAAAACGCGCGGGCATCGTGAGCACCGTAAAGTCCGCAGGCTCGCAGTCCGCAACCTCGTCCCAGTTCAGCGGAGCAGAGACCCGCGCATCTGGCAGTGGCCGGACCGAATAGGCTGAACAGGTCGTGCGATCTTTGGCATTCTGGTTGTAATCCAGAAACACACCGTGGCGCTCTTCCTTCCACCACTTCGAGCTGGCCAGCCCGGGTGCCCGCCGCTCCACTGCCCGCGACAGAGCGAGTGCGGCTCGACGAACCTCCGTAAAGCTCCAGCGAGGCTCAATGCGGACATTGATGTGCATGCCGCGCGATCCACTCGTCTTCGGCCAGCCGCGCAGACCCATCTCCTCAAGCAGCTGTCGCACCTCGAGGGCGACCAGTCTCACGTCCGCCCAACTCACTCCCGGGCCGGGGTCGAGATCGACGCGCAGCTCGTCCGGATGATCCAGATCCGCCGACCGCACCGGGTGCGGGTGCAACTCAATACAGCCGAGGTTCACAATCCAGGCAAGGCCCGCAGCGTCATCGACCACAACCTCTTCCGCTGTTCGCCCGGACGGAAAAGAAAGCGTCACAGTCCTTAGCCACTCCGGGCGGTCAGAGGGTGCCCGCTTCTGGTAGAAGGGCTCCGCCTCCGCGCCGTTCACAAAGCGCTTTAGAACAAATGGCCGATCGCGGATACCCGCCAGGGCGCCCGGTGCGATCGACAGATAGTAGCGGACAATATCGAGTTTGCTGAGCTGCGTCTGCTTGGAGAAGTACAACTTCTCCGGATGGCTCACGCGCACATCATGGCCCGCTATGGAGAGCACCTCCGCGGTATCTTTCTTCTGTGTCGGCACCGCACCTCCTCCCGGGAAGATCTCTGCATCCACCACCGATCACTCGCCGGGGCTCTAGAGACCTAAACCACTGTAAGCGTCACATCGATGTTATTGCGCGTTGCATTCGAATAAGGACACACCTCGTGCGCATCGTGCACCAGCTTCTCCGCGGCTGCGTGGTCCAGGCCAGGAATGTGAACTTCGAGAGCGACATCCACACTGAAACCTCTCTGGCCTCCGGACCGCGGTCCGAACTGCACACTCGAGTTAATTGAAGTTTCCTCCGGCAGCTGCATCTTCTGCGTACTTGCGACGTGCTTCATCGCACCGATAAAGCACGCAGCATAGCCGGCCGCAAACAGCTGTTCCGGATTGGTGCCATCGTCCTTGCCGCCCATCTGTTTCGGCAGACCAAGCTTGACGTCGAGGTGGCCGTCATCCGATCGCGCAATGCCATCACGCCCGCCGGTCGCGGTCGCGTGCGCGGTATAAACAACCTTGTCTAAAGCCATGAAGATGATTCTCCTTCTGTGTCTCTTCTTTGATCTGCGGTCATAAGATTCCCCGTGCTCTTGAGAAGATTCCTCGGCAAGCCGAATTCAGGTGTCCGGAAGCGCGGCCAGAGCAGAAGCGCCACGCAGGAACCAGAAGTCCGCTTTCCCGTGGTTTGCCTCCAGCCGGCGAACCCCGGTTACCGTCACCGTGCCAACTAGGGAAAAATTCCGCATGGAAACTTCTGACCGAGCATCCAATGCCGAGAAGTGAAGGGGAGACACAATGGTCGGGTCTACAGGGTCCTTAGCGTGAGAATCTACAAGGTCCTTCGCGTCAGAATCAGGCGCACGCTCGCCACAGCATTGCTTTGCGGGCTCATCCCCACTCTCCTCTCAACTCCCGCCCTTTACGCCCAGCCCAGTCTTCGTGATCTCGCAGGAAGCGTGCAGGACAGCTCCCATGAGCCGCTGCGCGGCGCCGTCGTCTACCTCGAAAACGAAGCGACGCACAGTGTCGTCACCTACATCACAGACCGAAGCGGACACTTCAGCTTCAAACGCCTCAACAGCGACGTAGACTACGACGTGTGGGCGATATTCCGGGGTCAGGATTCCAAGCGGAAGACGCTGAGCCAGTTCGATACCCACCCGGATCCCGTCATCAACCTGGTGATCAAGTCGGAGTAGCCCTCCCGCTCCTACAACAGCCACTGCGACGTCAGACCTTACACGTGCGGGATCCGTGTCTGGCGTGTGGCCGCCGCCGATGTGAGCTATAGTCAAAATCGAAGTCGAGGAGTGACAACCATGCAGCTCGCGATGATTGGATTAGGCCGAATGGGAGCCAACATGGCTCTTCGTCTTGCGGCACACGGACACGAGTGTGTGGTCTTCGATCGCTCTCCCAAGGCGGTAGAAGACATGGCCAAGCATGAGAGCATCACGCCCTCCTCGTCCATGGAAGACCTGATCGGCAAGCTCATCAAGCCGCGTGCCATCTGGCTGATGATCCCCGCCGGCGTCGTCGAAGAGACCATCGCTCAGATTGTGCCGCATCTTGATGCGGGAGACATCCTTATCGATGGTGGAAACTCCTACTACATCGATGACATTCGCCGCGCAAAGGAACTGTCCACGAAAGGCATCGAGTATGTCGACGTCGGCACCAGTGGCGGCGTATGGGGTCTCGAGCGCGGCTATTGCATGATGATTGGCGGGTCTGACGCTGTCGTGCAGCACCTCGATCCAATCTTCAAGGCGATCGCTCCCGGTAAGGGCGACATCGCTGTCACGCCCGGTCGCGATAAACTCGGCGGCACCTCCGAAGAGGGTTACCTGCACTGCGGCCCCAACGGTGGCGGTCACTTCGTCAAGATGGTGCACAACGGCATCGAGTACGGCATCATGGCGGCCTACGCTGAGGGTCTCGGCGTTCTCCGAGCCGCCAATATCGGCAAGCACACAGAAGAAATCGACGCGGAGACAACGCCGCTGCGTGACCCTGATCTCTATCAGTACGACTTCAATCTGCCGGACGTCACCGAGGTCTGGCGGCGCGGCAGTGTCATCTCGTCATGGCTGCTCGATCTCGCAGCCGCGGCGCTGGTCGAAGACCCCCAGCTTGCCAAGTTCAGCGGTCGAGTCTCAGACTCGGGTGAAGGCCGATGGACCGTGAAAGCCGGTATCGACGAAGGTGTTCCGACTCCCGTTTTGACCACCGCCCTCTACACCCGCTTCAGCTCTCGCGGCGAAGCAGACTTCTCCAACAAGCTGCTCTCCGCCCTGCGCTATGAGTTCGGCGGACACCTCGAGAAGTCGGGCACCAGGTAGCCCGCATCCGCCAAGGAGATGCACGTGACACAACCTCACTCGGACGCTCTTGTCTTCTTCGGTGCGACCGGCGACCTGGCCTTCAAGAAGATCTTTCCGGCGCTCCAGGCCATGATCAAGCGCGGCGCCCTGAACGTCCCCGTCATCGGCGTCGCCAAAGCCGGCTGGAACCTCGATCAGTTTAAAACCCGGGCGCAGAACAGCCTGGAGCAACACGGCGGCCTCGATCCTGCGGCATGGGAGAAGCTGAAATCCTTGCTGCACTACGTCGATGGTGACTACGCTGACGCCTCGACCTTTGAGGCCGTGCGCAAGGAACTGGGCTCGGCCGAGCGGCCCGCGCACTACCTCGCCATCCCTCCCTCCCTCTTCGCACAGGTCGTCAACGAGCTCGTAAAGTCAGGCTCCGCCAAGGGCGCGCGCATGATCGTCGAGAAACCCTTCGGTCATGACCTCGCCTCCGCGCAGGAACTCAACCGGATCCTCCTCGCCGCCTTTCCCGAGTCCTCCATCTTCCGCATCGACCACTACCTCGCCAAGGGCCCGGTCCACAACATGGTTTCGTTCCGCTTCTCAAACTCCTTTCTCGAGCCGCTGTGGAACAGGAATTACATCGAAAGCGTCCAGATCACGATGGCGGAAGACTTCGGCATCCAGGGTCGGGGCGCCTTTTACGATCAGACCGGCACCATCCGCGACGTCATCCAAAATCACATCTTCCAGGTGCTCTGCAATCTCGCCATGGAAGCGCCTGTCGGCAAAGACGGCGAGTCCTTGCGCGATGAGAAGGTCAAGGTGCTCAAGTCCATCAGCACTGTCGTCCCGGAGGATCTGGTTCGCGGTCAGTTCGAGGGCTACCTCGACGAAAAAGGCGTCGCTCCCGGCTCCAGGACCGAGACCTTTGCCGCCCTTCGACTTCATCTGAACTCGTGGCGCTGGGAGGGTATTCCCTTCTATATCCGCTCGGGTAAAAATCTGCCGATGACGTGCATGGAGGTCATCGCGCGCTTCTGCAAGCCGCCCGCAATCGACATCACAGAGCGCGGTGCAACCCAGAACTACATGCGTTTTCGCATCAGTCCGGAGATGACCGTCGCCATGGCCATGTCCGTCACCGCGCCGGACAACTCCGGTCATCGTGAGTCCGTGGAACTCGTCGCCAGCCGCCATCCCAGTGCACAGGAGATGGAAGCCTACGAGCGTGTGCTCACCGATGCGCTTGCCGGTGACTCCACACTCTTCGCGCGCCAGGATTACGTGGAAGAAGCATGGCGTATCGTTGACTCCGTCCTCAAGGCCGACACTCCGATTCACACCTACAAGCCCGGCACCTGGGGTCCTGGCGACATCGATTCGGCGGTTCTTCCCAAAGGTGGCTGGCAGACGCCGCAACCAGAGGAACCGGACGACTTCCGGGTTGTGCAGTAACCACCCGCGCCAGCAGTCAAGGGCCTTCAGAACCCTCTCAAGAGGACCTCCAATCCCATCAGCTACCATGTCGCTATGACCACCTCGAACGGCAAGCTCCTTGCCGCTACACGCGCTGTCGATTTCGTGAAGGACGGCATGGCCGTCGGGCTCGGCACCGGCACCACCGCCACACTCTTCATCGGGCAACTGGGTCTCCGCGTCGCCCAGGGATTGCGTGTTCGCTGCGTTGCCTCCTCGCAGGCCAGCCACGATCTGGCCGTCTCCCTGTCCATCCCCATGACCACCTTCGCGGCCACGCCAGAGCTCGACCTCGCCATCGACGGCGCCGATGAGGTTGCCCCCGGCCTCGCGCTCATCAAGGGCGGTGGCGGCGCGCTCCTGCGGGAAAAGATCGTCATCAGCGCCGCCCGCCGCTTCCTCGTCGTCGTCGACTCCTCAAAGGTCGTCCCGCACCTCGGACAGTTCCCCCTGCCCGTCGAAGTCATCCAGATGGCTCTCCCGATCGTGCAGCACAAGCTCACAGCACTCGGCGTTCATCCCACGCTGCGCACCTTCGCAAGCGGTTCGCCCTATCTCACCGACGAAGGCAACTTCATCCTCGATTGCGCCTGTGGCGAGATCCTGCAGCCCGCGGAGCTTGCCGCCTCCATCCGCGCCATCGTCGGCGTCGTCGAGCACGGCCTCTTCCTCGGCATGGCCACCGAAGCCCTCATCGGCTACGACGACCGCGTCGAAGAAATGTCAGTCTGAGGGCACCCCCGTCCCCGCAAGCAGCTCGGCGCATTCGATAAACTGAACACATCATGTCGAAACGCGAATTCCAAACCGAAGTCAGTCAGCTGCTGCAACTGATCATCC